>PABN01000097.1 GCA_002699555.1 Dehalococcoidia bacterium | reverse complement strand
ATTGGGCCGGTAGCTCAGTGGTTAGAGCAGACGACTCATAATCGTCCGGTCGCGGGTTCGATCCCCGCTCGGCCCACTTATGAAAGCAGCATTAATAACTGAAAAGGAAACGGTCAGTTTTCTTGACTTCGATGACCCTGAACCGGAATCGGACCAAGTTGTTGTTGACATCGCTCTATGCGGTATTTGTGGAACTGACATTCATGGATTTAACACACCAGGACCCATGCGAGCATCGATTTGCGGACACGAATGGACTGGGACTGTTAGTAAAACCGGAAATGATGTTACGAGGATCAAAGAAGGAGACCGTGTTGTGGTTGGGGTGCCACCTTCATGCGGTTCGTGTGCTTCTTGCCTGGCTGGTCAAATGGATAAATGCAAGACAGTGCTTGAAGCGGTAGTCGCATCAGGCCGCTTCGATACTCCTCACGGTGGATTTGCTCCGAGGATTGCCGTTAACCACTGGAGAACAGTTATTGCCAACTCAAGTCTTAGTGATGTTCAAGCTGCCCAAATAGAACCCACTACCATCTGTTTCCATGCCGTCCGCTCCACACCACCTAAACTTGGTGATGTGGTAGTAATCCAAGGGGCGGGACCAATTGGATTAACAACGCTTCAATGGGCTCGAGTTGCTGGAGCGGGGACTTTAATATCTGTGGAGCCTGATCCACTTCGTAGAGAGATCGCCTCAGGCCTCGGGGCTGATTACACAGTTGAAGCAGGTGAAACTGCTGAGGAGTTAATAAAAGATATTACTGCAGGACTTGGTGCTGATGTTGTGTATGAGTGCGCTGGCGTTCCACCCGCACTTCAGAGTGCAGTTGATTTGGCAAGAAGAGGTGGAGTTGTCTCTTTGATAGGTCTCGCAGCTTCGGATGCTCTCACTAAACCAGGTGAGTGGCTTCGTAAGGAAATAAACGTGTTCGCATCACTAGGTTACACTCATGAAGAATTTGAAATGTCCATGTCGTATGTAGCAGACAGCAAAATTGACTTAGATGCTATTCATACCGGAACTGTCCCTTTATCGGAGATAGGTGAAGCTTTTTCTGACCTTTCAGGAGGTGCCTCCGGAGAGCTGAAAATTTTAGTAGATCCTCGCTGAGTTCAGATCCATTCTCCAACTTTCCATCCAGCAATTGAACCTGCTGGCACTAGTATCGCGAAAGCCCACCATTCTTCGACTAATCCGCCGGCTATTATTGCTCCTGCTATTGAGAATATTGCCCCAAAAAATAATGGTGCAATTGTTGATTTGCTCATGTTGATCCCATCCTTAAATGTGACATTACAAGGTTAATTCCTTTGCTTCATGGATGTTTTTTAAATTCAGTGATTACACATGCAGCTTCCAAAATCGGATCTCAAAAAATTTTCATAACCACTCGACGTGTCGGTTTTTAGAAAAAATAATGAATATTCTCACTCTTCGACATTATTTGACCACAGAGAGTAATAATATGGTTCATATTGCTGACAGGAAGATAGTAGATGGAAAAGGATTCAGAAGATAAAGACAAGGCATATCGAAGTTTTGTGGGAGAAAGAATCCGTTCTATACGTAAACAGAAACGTCTGTCATTGCAAGAGGTGGAAGCAAGGTCGGAGGCTGAATTCAAAGCGTCAGTCCTAGGTGCCTATGAAAGAGCGGAAAGGGATATCTCTGTGCCGCGTCTCCAGAGACTTGCAAATTTTTACAATGTGCCCGTCGATCAACTACTACCTAGTGAAGATCTATTAAATGAACTAGACGCAAATTTTTACTCTCAGTCAGATGTTGATACAAGTGAACGAAGCATCGTTATAGATTTGACGAAGCTGAGTGAATCTAAAGCTTCTGAAGCTGCTGTGATAGACCGTTATTTGAAAATTATTCAAGTTAAAAGGCAAGATTTCAACGGTCGGGTATTGACTATTAGACGTGATGATTTGCAGGCACTGGCAGCAATAATAGGCACCACAGTGGAGGATGCCCCTCAACGTCTTGTAGAGCTAAATTTACTTCGAGATGCGATTTAAGACTAAGACCTCAGATACCAGCAGATAGTCTTAATCATCATGAGTGTTTTATCGCGTGTTCTTCGAAGTGGTGAGGGTAAAAAACTTAAAGCTATTGAGTCACTTGTTCCTGATATAAATTCTCTTGAGCCTGAAATAGAGAAATTGTCAGATCACGCACTTCAAGCTAAGACGGATGAATTTAAACAAAGACTGGAAAGGGGCGAAGATCTCAACGATTTACTAGTTGAAGCTTTTGCTGTCGTTCGAGAAGCTGCGCGTCGTGTAATCGGGCAAAGACATTATGACGTTCAGATGATGGGAGGAATAGCACTTCATCTCGGTTGGGTCGCGGAAATGAGAACCGGCGAGGGTAAAACTCTCGTGTCGACCCTTGCGGCATATTTAAATGGCTTGACAGGTAAGGGAGTGCATCTTTGTACTGTTAACGATTATCTAGCTACTAGAGATAGTGAGTGGATGGGACAACTCCATAAATGGCTTGGACTCTCAGTTGGGCTAGTCGTACCTTCTGTGACTGACCGGATTGAAAAGAGACAGGCTTATTTGTCAGACATAACCTACGGCACGAATAATGAACTCGGGTTTGACTATCTGCGCGACAACATGGCTTTACATAAGGACGAACTAAGTCAACGAGGTCATGCTTTTTGCATTGTCGATGAGGTGGATTCAATTCTTATCGATGAGGCCAGGACACCGTTGATAATCAGCGGTAAGGCAAGCGACGCGTTGGAGCTTTACCAAAAATTTTCCACTGTGGTTAGAAACCTGAAACGCGATAAACATTATGACGTCGACGAAGAAAAACGTATTATCGCCCCTACAGAAGAAGGCGTTAAGGCAGTTGAAAAAGCCCTGGGAGTCGAAAACCTTTACGATCAGGTTTCATCCAATCTGGTGCATCAACTACATGCTGCAATTAAGGCAAAGGAGCTCTATCAAAAAGATCGTGACTATATCGTGACCGATGGTGAAGTCAGAATCGTGGATGAATTTACGGGACGTGTTTTAGAGGGGAGGAGATGGTCAGATGGAATACATCAAGCAGTCGAAGCAAAGGAGAAAGTTTCCGTAAAGGAAGAAAACCAGACTCTCGCAACAATTACCCTACAAAATTATTTCCGCATGTATGAAAAACTTTCAGGCATGACTGGAACGGCTTCAACTGAAGCGGCTGAGTTGTCAGGTATTTACGGCTTGCAGGTAGTAACAATTCCAACGCATAAGCCAATGGTCAGAGACGATCGCCCCGACCTTGTGTATAAGACAGAGTCTGGGAAATTTCAGGCTTTAGTTAGTGACATAGTTGAAAGACAATCAAAAGGTCAACCTGTACTTGTAGGAACTATTTCAGTTGAAAAATCAGAGAAAATCTCACGTGAGCTTGAGAAACGAGGTATCGACCACGAAGTTTTGAACGCAAAGCAGCACTTTCGTGAAGCAGACATAGTTTCACAAGCTGGACGACCAGGCGCCGTTACAGTGGCTACAAATATGGCAGGAAGAGGCGTAGACATAATGCTTGGAGGTAATCCGTCGACCGCTGGAGAAAAAGTCCTTGAAAGCGGAGGTCTGTATGTTTTGGGTACCGAACGACATGAGAGTCGAAGAATCGATAATCAGCTGAGAGGACGCAGTGGCCGACAAGGGGATGTGGGCGAGAGTCGTTTTTACTTGTCGCTTGAGGACGAACTCATGAGACTTTTCGCATCGGGGGCTCTTAAAAATGTAATGGACAAAACTCTTCCTGAAGATGTGCCAATTGAATCAAAAATGGTCTCCAAAGCTATAGAGCGCGCCCAAACCACGGTAGAGCAAAAAAATGCTGAAGCTAGAAAGAATGTTCTCAAGTATGACGAAGTCATGAATGAACAGCGGAAAGTAATCTACAGGAGACGAAATGAAATTTTAAATGGCGCTGATCTCAGAGACTCTGTAGTAGAGGCGATAGGTGGAGTTGTCGCTGAGATAATTGAAACATTTTGTGCTGAAGAGTTACCTGAAGAATGGGATTTAACTGGATTATTGAATGAAGTAAATGGATACTGGCCAAACATTATTACTTCGGGAGATTTTGACTCGATTCAAAATATTTTACAACTTGAAGAATTTCTAACAGAAAGTGCACTTGAAGCTTTTGAATCAAGGGAAAAAGACTTAGGTCTGGAAACTTTACGTGAAGTTGAACGTCAGGTCATGTTAAGAATAATTGACCAAAGATGGAGAGAGCATCTTTATGAAATGGATCACTTGCGTGACGGTATTCATTTACGTGCAATGGCACAAAAAGACCCAACTACTGAATGGCAAAGGGAAGGTTTTGAACTCTTTCAACAGCTAACAGAACTCCTGCAAAGAGATTTAGTTCGTTACATTATGCGAGTTCAATTGTCATCTCCTGAAAACGAAGACAGGAAACCTGAAGAGGTGACTACAAGTGGCCCGGAAGGTCCTGTGACAGGAGCGGCAGCAGTGGCGATGGCAGCAGGAGCTCCAACTGAAGTAAAAGAAAGCAGAAATGTAATAACTGAACAGAAAATTAAGGATGAAAAAGAGTCAACTCCTAGGAATTCGCCTTGTCACTGTGGATCTGGACGTAAATTCAAACATTGTCACGGCCGTTGATATCAGAGTCAATCAGTGGAATTGACCATTACCGCTTTTAGGAGAAATAATTATAAATGAATGATTTTTCGGAAGAAATTCTTCTTCTCCGGCAACGTCTTAGTGAAGCAGAGAAATATCTAAAGGTCGACGAACTGAAAGATCGTAAGCTTTCCTTAGAGAAGGAGTCCTCTGACCCTGACCTTTGGAACGATCAGGATAAAGGCCGCCAGGTACAGACTGACCTAGCGAGAGTAGTTGAGGATTTAGAACGTTATTCGACTTTAGAAAATCGAATAGAAGACGCTGAGACTTTAATTGAAATGGCGACAGAGGAAAAAGATCAAAGTTTGGATCACGAGATTGAACGATTGATATCTGAAACTGTAATTGGCTTTGATGCACTGGAGGTTCAAAGTCTTCTTTCTGGAGAGTATGACGCTGAAGATGCAGTCTGCCAGATTCAATCAGGGGCTGGTGGTACTGATGCGCAGGATTGGGCCGAAATGCTACTGCGAATGTATACGAGATGGGCTGAAAATAAGGGATTAAAAATAGAATTAGATTCAGTATCGCCTGGTACTGAAGCAGGAATTAGTTCAGCTGAATTCATTGTTCGAGGACGTCATTCATTTGGTTTCCTCCAAAGTGAAAGAGGTGTTCATAGGCTGGTGCGCATTTCGCCATTTAATAAAGAATCTAAAAGGCACACAGCCTTTGCATCTTTTCAGGTAGTCCCTTTTTTCGAAAAAGTTACCGAGCAGATAGATATTGATGAAACGGAATTACGTATCGATACTTATAGATCTTCAGGGGCGGGAGGTCAGCACGTAAATGTAACCGATTCTGCTGTGAGAATAACTCACATGCCCACTGGAATAGTTACCTCCTGTCAAAACGAGAGAAGTCAGCATCAGAATCGTGATAAAGCGATGCAAATGCTAGCGGCTAAACTGCTTGACCTTGAGAGACAGCGTCGCGATGAGCAAATTGCTGAAATAAGTGGAGAGCAATCCAATGTTGATTTTGGCAGCCAGATACGGTCATATGTGCTACAGCCTTATCAAATGGCGAAAGACTTGAGAACAGACTTTGAAATTGGTGATGTTTCGCGAGTGCTTGACGGTGATTTGGACGGATTTATTGAGGCTTATTTACGTTGGAACAGAGCGAGATAAATTGAAGGAAGAGACGCTAATGAAATGTATTCTTCCTCTCTTTCTGGTACCTTCTCCGCAGTGCAGAAAGTTATTTTTATGAGACATTTATTGACTGAAAGAGATAATCACCTTCAGTTTCTTTATGAAGAGCACGTGATGAGGGGTCAAAATGATTCGATTTGAAACTGTCACGAAGACCTATAAGGGGGAAGTGGTAGCTCTACGTGAAGCATCTGCAGAAATCCAAAGAGGCGAGTTCGTATTTTTGGTGGGTCCTTCAGGTTCAGGTAAGTCGACTTTTATAAGGCTAATAAACAGAGAAGAAGTCCCAGACGCAGGAAAAATATTGGTTGCTGGAAAAGACGTCAGCTCGCTTAGTTCATGGAAAGTGCCCTACTTGCGTCGCAATATCGGTTATGTGTTTCAGGATTACAAACTTTTACCAAAAAAGACTGTTACAGAAAATGTTGCTTTTGCTCTAGAGGTCATAGGTAGACCTCGTCCAATTATTAAACGTCAAGTTCCCGCAATTCTAGAACTCGTTGGCCTTTCAAGAAAAGCTGACCGACTTCCGGAAGAACTTTCAGGTGGTGAACAGCAAAGGGTTTCGATTGCGAGAGCTTTCGTGAACAGACCACTAATACTGTTAGCTGATGAACCAACTGGAAATCTCGACCCAGCAACTTCTGTAGGCATCATGAGGCTTTTGGACAGAATAAACCGAAGTGGAACTACTGTTGTTATGGCCACTCACGACCGTGGCATTGTGGACACAATGAGACGTCGAGTAATTGAGCTGGATAGAGGAATACTTGTTCGTGATGAATCGCGCGGAGTGTACGAATGAAAATATGTTTCATGATTAGAGGGTTACGCTGAGATGATTTTTCGATTTTGGTATTTCATACGTGAAACTTTTGTGAGTCTTTGGCGTAATCTCAGCTTAACTCTTGCTGCTATTTTGACTGTTGCTATTTCTTTAGCATTAGTAGGTTCATCTCTGCTTATCAGGGAAGGTGCTAATCAGGCAACAGCGCAATTTCAAGAAGGAGTCGAATTCATTGTCTTCATGAATGCGGACGCATTGGAAAACCAAAATGAAGCAATCCGAAAGGTTCTTGATACAAGCCCTGCAATAAATGAATATGTCTACGTTGACAAGTTTGCAGCTTATGAAGAGTTCCGCGAGCTTTTTGTAGATAAGCCTGAATTGGTGGAGAGCGTAACTCCTGAAATAATGCCACCCTCTTATAGGATTGTTCCAACTGACCCGGATGCAGACAATGTTACGGAATTGGCAAGACAATTTTCAGAACAACCTGGTGTTAAAGAGGTTGCAACTGCTACAGAAGCAATTCGGCAAATAGAAGATTTTTCAACAAGGGTCAGTCAAGCTCTTTTACTAGCGGCAATAGTTCTGGTAGCGGTCTCTGCTGTGCTTATCTTAAACACAGTTTTTACAGCGATCTCAGCTCGTAAAACCGAAATAGAAGTTATGAAACTTGTGGGTGCAACAAATTGGTTCATACGAATACCATTTATGTTGGAGGGAACCATACATGGATTAATGGGGGCGGGACTTGCAGTTCCAGCCTTGTTTGTGGTCGATAGTAAGGTTCTTGCATACTTCCAAGAATCAGAAGCAGTCCCTCTTTTCAGGGGATTCGCAGTCCCAGACGGATTTGTATGGAATACCAGTATTTGGATACTTGTTATTGGAGCAGCGATTGGAATGATCGGCTCGGCCTTTGCTGTGACTAGATATTTGGATGTCTGATCTTTGTCGTCGGAAGTCAACTATCAAATAACTGATGTAGAGCCACCTGATGCCGGTCAAATAATCGAAACCTCTCTAGAAGGCCGAGATTTGGTTTTATGGAGGACAGAAAGAGGTGAATTGTGCGCCATGGAAGCGCGATGTCCACATCAATGGACACATCTTGCTTATGAAGGTGCAGTTGTTGGGGAGGAAATTATTTGCACAACTCATTTCTGGCGGTTTTCAACAACAGGCGAGGGATGCAAAGAAAATATAAAAGGTAGGCGTGATCCAAAGGGGAACATTGAGGTGATCCCTTGCTACGAGAAAGATGGCAAAATTTGGATAGCAAAAGAATGAGGAGGAGAGCGAATGGGTAAAGATCTTGATCAAGAAAAATTATTAAAATATTCGTTAGACACATGGCTGTTCAAGCAAGGTGAAATGGTATCCCTGATCATACATCTTGGACATCGTTTAGGTCTTTATGAAGCGATGGATGGAATCGGAAGTACCACGGCGGGAGAATTATCTAAGTTGACAGAATGTCATGAGAGGTGGGTGTTGGAATGGCTTCGTTGCAACGCTGCAGCAGGTCTAGTCAAAACTTCTGATGGGAGCAATTTTGTACTAGAACCAGAAGCTGCTGCGGTTTTAGCGCAATCAGACAAACCTACTTATGCAGCTGCAGTGTTTGCAAATCTCAAACCAATTGAAGTTGTAGATGGAATAGCTGAAGCCTTCAAGACAGGAATTGGGCTTAGCTACGACGGTCAAGGAGACGGTTCGGAACATGCAGTAGAAGCTATGTGTGGACCAATGTCAAAAGCACTTCTCGTATCGCAAGTCTTGCCGTTATTAAAAGGTGTGGAAGAAAAAATGACAGAAGGGGCAAAAGTTATTGATGTGGGTTGCGGAACAGGACTAGCAATAGAGCTTTTAGCCGAAGCATTTCCAGCGTCAACGTTTATTGGATACGACCCATCCAGTAGAGCGATAGCAGTGGCGCGAGAAAGGTTTTCTTCATACACAAATGTGGAACTTTTCGATCTTGGAGCCGAGAGCATTCCTGATTCTGCCGATGCTGATTTTGTGATGACATTAGATTGTCTTCACGATATGCCAAGACCTGATATTGCACTTAAAGCAATCCATGGTGTTTTGAAAAAGGAAGGAACTCTTTTAGTTAAAGAAATTAAATCTTCTGCTACGTGGGCTGACAATCTAAGAAACCCAGTCCTTGCATTAATGTATGCAACTTCGATTACAACCTGCTTATCTTCAGCAATGTCGGACACGGACACACTGGGATTAGGGACTTTAGGTCTGAATCCGGAACTATTGTCAAGCATGATAAAAGAAGCTGGGTTTTCTTCTTTACATCAACATGAAGTCGATGATCCAACAAATCTTTATTACGAAATTCGTCCTTAATTCGTGGAAATATTTTTCGGAGGAGCTACAGGAAGAATGCAACCCGAATAATTATTACCTTCGGCCTCTTTGCTGACAGTGCAGGGGAATTTGTATTCCATGTGTTGAATTTCTGAAGGTCGTGTTTGTTTTTCTAAAGTAAAAGAACCAAACGAAAACCCGGGGCTCTCAACAGACCCGAGAGTTGACAAGGTTTCATGGATTCTACGGCGACTTGGATTAACACCCGCGTCGAAGAGAGTTCGAGCAATGTAGCGAGTTATCGAGCAGATTTTTAAGATCATTTTGCTTCTTCTGGGCTCAACTAAGTGTTGATCCAAATCGGAGACACGTGAGTACTCTTCTATACACATCTCTTCGAAAGGTGAAAACTGACCCTCGAATATTCTTTGATTCTCTACAGACGGATGTGAAAAAATTATAGTCCCGTCGTAGTATTCCGATGCCTGCCTTCCTCCATAGTTGAAGATGTGATTAGTCGATTGTTCATCATCTTGGTGATTGAAGGCCGACTGAATAATTTGGGGTTTCCGTACGCCATTTGAAATCATCTGAGTTAATAATTCAGGTAGCGAGAAAGGGTTCAGCACGGGGAAGAGAACATCGGGAGGATTTTCTAAAAAAGAATCAATAACTCTGTCTATTCCTGTGTTGCAAAAGATTCCACCTTCACAGTTGATCAAATGAAATTCAGCTTTGTAATTGAGTTCTCGAAGCGGTTCGACCAGTCCCGTTATCACAGATTCATAATTACCTAAAGAGTCATCACCAACTACGGCTATGGATTTATCTGTTAATAGTCCTTGTTCTTCGGCGAGCAAGAGCATCAAAGATAAAGCTTGCTCAGAACTAAAAGAATCAATCATTAATCTGTTGTCAGAGGCAGTCACATTTCGATTAGATGAAACCTTTGTCGTGATCAAAGCTGTTTTTTGTTCATTAACAACGCAATCCTCAAGAGGTCCAGAGAATTGAGAAATATCGACCACTATTACAGATGGGATATCTTTAGTTGCATTTAGGCAAGCTATGGTACCTAAAGTCGAAGTATCAATATCAAATGCTTCTAACGGGAAGGTGGTGATCTCCTCAAGTTCGATTTTCCTTCCATGAAAACCACCACATTCTTCATTTAAGATTTTTATAAAGGTGGAAAATATTTCTGACGTATCACCATCGAAATTTTCGAATCCGAAAGTCTGCAACTCATCTTTTAAGGTTTTTATGTTGACTATCGATACCGATTTTTCAGTTATTCCTCGACCAGTAGCTTGTGGGCCGAGTCCTATTTGGAGTTCTTCACCTACACGTATTTTTTGTCCGACAAAAATCAAATTGGGATTATCAATTTCATTTATCTCTAGTATTTCTGAAAGTGTAAGATCATTTTTAGATGCTATTTTCGCTAGAGAGTCACCTTTTTTAACTTCAACAGTTGCTGGAACAAGTTCTTCCTTAACAGGTAAGTAAGGCGTACAAAATGTATCCAGAGTTTGAAATGGGTGGTTTCGATCGATTGAAGAAATTTTGTTAGAGAAACTCGACGAGAAGTTTTTGAAATAGCTCACGCTTTCAGTAGGTTCAGCCGATCCCTCTTTAATATTTGACGATTGATCATAAGAAGAGTTATCAGTTGTTTCGACGACTGTGGTAACAGTGTTCTTATTCATTTCACTTTTAGTCGTTTTATCAAAGGGTTCTGTTTCTCCTATTTGATCAACAGACCCTGAGCAGGCAGATGCCACTAAAGAGACCAGAAGAATTGCTTTTATACTTCCGATTCTCATGGGTTAATCTCCTGAAATACTTAAAATGTCGACCGTCGGACGAGACTAATGCCTAGTATTGCGATTGAAGTGTCAAGTTAATAATTGTAGATAAAAACTTTTAAGTGACTCACTTCAGGAGTGTCTATTGCATAGCATCTTGATGAGGCATCAGAGGACTATATGGGCGATACGGATAGCGAAAACGAACTAAACGAAGAGAGTTCGGAGCAAGACGTAAACGAACTGACTAAAGAACCAGACGAAGAAACAGGAGCGTCTGAAGAGGAAACGCGTGCTAGGAGACAAACTTTTTTCCGCGCAAGAAAATTTTCAAAGTCACCAGTAGCGGCATATCAGATTTCACCTGGGTCAAAATGGTCTCCTGAGGAAGCTGATGAAGAAATAAAGAAGTTTCTGACGCGTCTAGCCGGTGACCGTGATCTTGTTGAAGCTACGGATCCAGTCAAGTTTGCTCAGGAAAATGACCTGCTATTACTTTTTGGACCTGATGAGGAGGAAGAATTTGCTCGGCTAGCTTTACGATTCCCTGAAGAGACTGTAAAGAACTGGGCGACTTTATTGAGTGGTGGCAGTAGATCAGAAGCTTTCGGACCAAGGTCTAGAGCTGAAAGGCGTAGTGAAGCGGCTGTGGCATCAGAGCTCCAGAGTGCTGTATTTCGACGCTTGATGGCAGCAGGAATAGGAGTAGGTGTAATTCTTGTAATTTTCTTTGGGCTTAAGTCTTTAACAGGAAACACCGAAGAAAAAGTTGGCTTAGGTCTGCGTTTTTCAGAAGTTTCGAGCGTTGAAAGTATCGAATCCAACAACAGTAGTTACCTGAACTTTTTTAATCCAATAACAGAGCCAGCTTTAGTGGCTGTCGCTGATCGAATCGTGGCAGTTCAACAAGGTGAAGGGCAATTAATGGAACGAATTAAGGTCGATGTTCCTTATGCATCTCTCCCAATTAAACCAGGTGTGTTGAGTGCGACTGTTTTTCAATATAGGGAAGGACAGATCGCTCTTGTGGGACCGGAAGACTGGGTTTCAGGATCGTGCATAATGGTTTCTGTAACAACAAGCAATCTAAGACCTCTGGATGTCCTTCATTATGCTGGTTCCGAGACTTTTTGCCCTTCAGGAATTCAAGGAATCGAAGCCACCCCGACGTGTTTAGGTAGTTCTGCTCTTATTCTTCCAATAGCCATCCCTCAGAGAAGTGACCCGCAAAAACTTCCTGAAGGCGGTGTTGGTTGGGCTGAAAAGGTCAGATTTGCTATCGAAAGTCCCACAGCAGAGTCAGGTGGGTGGGAGGTGCTTTCCGTTAGGGGGACAATTGAGGTTCCGGAAGGTGTCGAAAATGTAGTTATACCTAAATTTGGTGGTGCACCAGGGGATCAACTTGAAATAGATTTAGGTATGGGTTCTGAAGGTCCAATTACAGGGTCGTGCATAATTGAATAGGAAAAAGTTCCTTTTTGATCAAGATGGCTCATTTGGAGTTAAAAGTTTCGAGCGTACCAGTGAACAGGTTGCGACTACCATGGTCGGTCTTCGTAGAAAAGCAGACATCACCTTTTTGCGATGGCAAGCGCATTTTGATTCTCCAATAGCCGATCGCATTATTCCTTGGTTCGGTGCTTTTCTTCTTAGTTTGTCACTCGCCCTTCTTTCTTTATCAAGATTCAGAGACCTGAGTGTAGGGGAGCAAATTGGCTACTATATACAAGCTTCGCATCTGATGGAAATAGGAGAGCCTCCTGAGATCACACAACTTGGCTTGAACATCTTTGCGATTCAAGCAGCATGGTTATTTTGGCCGATATCGCTAGTCGCACGACTTTTTCCAACGGGAGAGTTTCTGTTGACAATTCAAGCTCTCTCATTGGGAGTTGCTGTTGTGCCTATATGGCGAATCGCTAGAGGTCCCGCAAATTTAAGAACTGGAGGAGCAGTCGCACTCGCTGTTGCATACTCTCTTCATCCGTCCATTCATAATTTAAATCTTGCTGGCTTCCATCCTGAGGCAATAGCCATTCCTGCTCTGCTAGCTGCCTATTTGGCAGGTCATTATGAAAAATGGTTAACGAGTTCTGGTTTATTGTTTCTTGTTTTACTATCGCGAGCAGATTTAGGGCTGGCAGTAGTGGCTATAGGGGTAATTTTTATCCTAGAAAACAGAAAAGTCGCCGGGCGGATTATTTCTTTTGTCGGTTTGCTTTGGTTTTTGTTAATGGCTTTTTGGGTGCAACCTTCAATAGGCACAGGTTCTTATCCTCATCTTGATGCTTTCCTACATTTCGGAGATGGATCTTTAGACGTGATCTTCGGTATGTTGTCTGATCCTTTTGGTCTACTTAAGGATTTATTAGTGCGGAGTAACTTCGAGCAAATAATCTTGATTATTGCTCCAGTGCTATTTTTGCCACTTATACATTTACGCTATGTTTTGCCGGCAGTGCCACTACTTATCTTTTACCTGATAGCTGATGTTCCAGTCGGACTAATGGGTAATCCTCAGCAAGATATCGCTGTTCTGTCGGTTGTTTTTATTGCCGCAACTTATGCACTGATGAAAATGGGTTCAACGGGAGTTAGCCGGATTCTTGTTGGCCGAAGGATATTGATCATCCTGTTGTTAACAGCCACCGTTTTCTTCATTCGTGATTCGGCTTCATCTCCATTCGAAAAACCTTGGGAATGGGGTAGAAGAGACGATACTGACATAGCGAGAGTTACCTCGGTCTTTTGGTTGGGGCCAGATGCGAGCGTCGCTGCTCCGGCAAACTTGTATCCAGAAATTGCAGAGCGTAAAAATTCTTTTGTTTTAAAGATAGACGTTCCTTTTGTACCGAATGGCGAAGAACTGAAACATTTAGACGCGGTAATCTTCGATAAGAATATTGCTTCTTGGACTAATGCAGAACTAGTTGAGTTTGAAGAAAAAATGAAAGAGCTGAGATTTGACAGGCGTTACGATTCGGAAGGTATTCAAACTTGGATTCGTAAACCTGGCTCAGGTTGATTATTGGTCAACCAAAGTAAGAAAATTTTTGAGATGGTTCAAATCTGCCAGCAGTTCATCGTTTGAAACATCGGGATTGGCATTCGCGAAATCTAGATGACTCATATCGTCAATAGGTATTACATGTAAATGAACATGAGGAACTTCGAATCCAGCAATCATTAGCCCAATACGTTTTGGTTTGAAAGCCTCCATTTGAGCCTCTCCGATAGATTTTGCAATTTTCATACAGTGAGAAGTTGTCTCTTCGGGTAAGTCGGTCCACATGTCGATTTCCTCAATGGGTACAACCAGAGTGTGACCACGGTTTATTGGTCTTATATCGAGGAAAGCGAAACATTTTGAGTCTTCCCAAAGAATGTGCCCAGGTATTTCCCTTGAATGGATTTTGGTGAAAATAGTTGACATGGAGCCTAGCTTTCCAAGTATTAGTAATTAGGTCAAACGCGGCCATGTGGCCATGTGGCCATGTGGCTATTCTGTATTTTAATATATGTAGATTGAAATTATGAATGACAGGATTTTCACTGTTCCCAATTTGATTAGTGTTCTGCGTCTGCTTTGCATACCTCTTTTTGTGTGGATTCTTTTCGGCGCGGAAAACAGGTCAGCTGCAGCAATTCTTTTAGCAGTGCTCGGCGCCACAGACTGGGTTGATGGATGGATAGCTAGAAGGTTTAATCAAACTTCAGAACTGGGAAAAATCCTTGACCCTACAGCTGACAGGCTTTTGCTTATAGTTTCCATTCCTTCATTAATTATTGACGGCTCAATTCCTCTTTGGTTCGCTCTTCTTGCTCTGATCAGAGAGTTGCTCGTTGGAGGAGCCACTGTTTCTTTAGCTCTTATTGGAGCCAGAAGAATCGATGTTTTATGGTGGGGTAAAACGGGAACTTTTGCGATGCTATTTGCTGTGCCGTCCTTTTTAGCAGGAGAATCATCAATTTCTATAAATGAATTTTTTGCAATTTTTGCTTATGTTTCTGGGATTCCGGGATTGATAATTTCATGGCTAGCTGCATTTATGTATATACCTCTTGCGTCTGAAGCTTTAAAGGAAACTCGCGTAAAAAAGCCGGAAACCAATTAATTTCTTGACTCCATTATAAAAAATGGTGCTTTTGGCGCTAGTTTCAAATTTATGAATATCCCGGATAATCTCATGTATTCTGAGGATCATCAATGGGTCCGAATGGAGGATGATGGCCTTATTCGTGTAGGGATAACTGATTATGCACAAGACGCTCTTGGGGAAGTTGTTTTTGTTGACCTTCCAGAAATTGATTTATTAGTAGAAAAAGGCGGAACTTTAGGGGAAGTTGAATCTAGTAAATCAGTTTCAGAAATATCTGCTCCTTTAACTGGAAGAGTTTCCGAGGTGAATGATGATCTCGAATTAAACCCTGGGAAGATAAATGATGATCCGTATGGAGACGGGTGGCTCTGTTTGATTAGTGGAGATCAATCAGATCCGATTAGCGAACTTCTAGATCCTGACTCATACCGCTCCCTCCTAGAGGGTTAACGAGAGCAGTAGGGAGGATTCAAATTATTAATGATGACGAAGTGACAGATGCGATTGAAATTGAACCTGAAATTCCGCATCGTTTAGACAGAGAAATTTTTGAAGCAGATACAGGAATACTAGTTATTGAATCTGGACCCAGATCTGGTTCCAGATATGCACTGGATTCCGAGTCGATCTCAATAGGGCGAGAAAAAGATGTTGATATCTTTCTGGATGATGTGACTGTCTCACGGCAGCATGCGGTGATTGAAAGAAAAAATAGTATTTACAGAGTGTCTGATGTCGGATCTTTAAATGGGACTTATCTGAATGCTGAACTCATACGTTCTGAAGAATTAACAGACGGCGATGTTCTTCAAATTGGACGATTTAAACTTGTTTTTTTCCATGGAATCGCCCAGAACTAATGGAATGCTGATTTGTCAGAGCAAGAACTATTCAATATAAGTCAAGTCTGTGAAAGTCTTATTGGGGAATTTCCTGATCTAACCGTTTCCAAAATCCGTTATCTCGAATCTCAAGGACTACTCAATCCGGCTAGAACCGAAGCAGGGTACCGGAAGTTCTCAACTGCTGATTTAGAGCAATTGGTTTGGATACTTAGACAACAGAGAGATTATTTTGTCCCACTTGGAACCTTAAAAGAACGACTGGAGCGTAATGCTATAGACCTAAAGTCAACTACTGAAAGCAATAGTGAGGATACAAAAGCAGCAGATAGTAAAACTCCCTTAGTTACAGGAATCAGTTTGGATATCGAGGGACTCTCGAGGGCTTCAGGTCTCCCAAAAGAGAAAATTCAAGAGTTGATCGAATTGGGAGTAGTTAAAGGCAGGCAAGTGGGAAGTAAGGAAATTTTCGAAGGAGATTCTCTATTGACTATAAAGTCGGCAAAACGCCTTTTTGAACTAGGAATGGAGGCTAGGCACTTACGAATGTACCTAGTAGCGGCCCAAAGAGAAGCAGGAGTGATAGAGCAATTATTTTCAGCTAAAACTAAAAGCGAAGATGCAGAGTCCAGAACCGAAGCTAGAAAAGAATTGGGTGAAGTTGTCATTTTGGGCCGAGAAATTCACAAGTGTCTACTAAAACTCTCTCTAGATGGACTAGAAACTTGGTGAGATGGATCTTCCAAAATTATTACAAAACCAACACGAGATTGATGCCAGAGTAACGGAACTAGCCGCTGAAATTGATGACTACCTTAGCGAAGGTGATGTTGTTGTGGGTGTGTTAAAAGGATGCTTGCCTTTTCTAGCTGATTTAGTGAGAAAGCTAAATCATGAAATAGAAACAGACTTCCTGGCTTTGACGTCTTTTCAGGAGAATACCGGAAGAGTTCGACTTACAAGAGATTTAGGAATTGATGTTTCAGGTCGCAATGTGTTGCTAGTTGAAGACGTAGTGGACACAGGTTTTAGACTAGATTTTCTCAGACGTCACTTAGAGACTCACGAACCAGCAGAAGTTAAGGTCTGTACGCTTTTCGATCGTTCGGATCGCCGAATACTGCCTGTAAAAGTTGAGTACTCTGGTTTTGTTCTACAAGAGGGTTTCATCGTTGGGTACGGTATCGACCACTTGGGCATGTTCAGAAATCTCCCTTCAGTAGTTACAGCCAACCAGGCACTTCTCGACGAAGAGTTCGCAAGAGGTGAATCGAAATTAGCAGACGAGATAGTTAAAATTGCACGCGGTAAAGAACAGTTGAATGCCAGTTAAAAGTTTTGGAGGTAGTAAATGAATGAAATGGTAGTAGTTGGGGTTCAGCAGGTCTTACCTTCTAATACGCCTGTGATACTCCTACGTGAAAAAGAAGGAGAAAGGCTTTTGCCGATATTCATAGGTTTGCCTGAAGCAACTGCTATTGGTTTGACTCTTGCTGGTCAAGAACCACCTAGGCCTATGACCCACGATCTTTTCGTAACAGTTATGGAGACTTTTTCTGCGACTCTTGAACGAGTGGTAATAACACAATTGCGTGACAGGACTTTTTACTCCGACATATACCTCAGAGGGCCTGCAGGAGTCGATGCTCTTTCAGCAAGACCCTCTGACGCTATAGCACTTGCAGTTCGTATGGGAGCTGATGTTTTTGTAGAGGAAGAAGTTTTGGAAGAAGCTGGGTATATCGCACCTCCTGATCAGGATGAGCCAATTACTGACGATCAAGTAGAGGAATTTCGTGAATTTCTCGACAATGTGAACCCTGATGATTTCGCTGGTTAAAGCAACCTTATTGCAGTAGAAAAGGGTCGTTTTTGATGTCGGTAGTTGACCGAGGGTTTGTGACGATCTAACCTGTAGAATAACATCAATGTAGTTCTCTGAGCGAAATATGAGCGTACAGCCTGTTTTTCGCGCGAGAGAGGGAAGAACATGGTTAAAGAACAGGGTTATAGCGGTGACGAAGCCAGAAAGATTGTCGGTATTACTTACAGGCAGTTGGACTACTGGGCAAGGACGGAGCTTATAAGGCCGTCTCTCGCAGATGCCAGTGGTAGTGGAACAAGACGTAGGTACACCTACAGAGATTTGCTCAAATTGAAAGCCATTAAGGCTTTAATAGATGCTGGAATCCGTCTTGCTTTGATTAGAAAAGTATTTGATTTCCTTGAAGAGAAACTCGATGAGGATGTAGTACAGGTAAATTTGGTTATTCAGGGAGCTTCCGTCATGGTTCAACGTGGCGAAGATGAGATAATTGATCTCCTCCATAACGGACAAGGTGTGTTAAATATTTTGCCCATGGCAGGAGTAAAAGAAGACCTTGATGCAAAAATAGTCGAACTTTTCCCTGGGGATGAAAGATCCAGTATTGAAATTGACCACAAGGCGGTTGGTCAATAGTGGCTTTATGGTTAAGGACAAGTTGCTCTTATGAGTGAAATCCGAGAGTTTCCTGACCGCACCACTCCAGTCTCCTTTGCTCATGAATCTGAAGAACGAATTGCTGGGTTGCTAGATTTTTATGGCATTGAATGGGAGTATGAGCCAACAACATTTGTTTTGGAAAGAGATTCTCAAGGTCAACCTAGATCTGCGTTTACACCAGATTTTTTTCTACCTGAACACAATCTTTATCTAGAGGTAACGACCCTTAAACAGTCTCTAGTAACAAGAAAGAATCGAAAAGTTAGAAGACTGCAGGCTCAAAGACCTGACCTGAGTATAAGAATTCTTTATAGAAGTGATATAGAAAGACTCTTTCTTTCAGATGCTGCTTAATTTATCAGTCAAGTAGATCAGGTTCATCAATCAATATCTTGTCAAACAAGGGTTGAGCACTAAACCAACCTGAAAAGGCATTCCCTACCTGATTATTGGTGTGGGTTGCCGTTTCATCATCTATGGGTTGAGTGATTCCAGCAGCTTCTGCTAACAACTGCGCTTGGCAAGTTCTTTCCATCGTTACAAAAAGCCAAAGTGCTTCATCGATAGTTTCTCCTAGGGTAAGCAGACCGTGATTTTTAAGTATCGCTGCCTTGCAATTGCCGAGGGCTGCAGCGATTCTCTTACCTTCAAGTGGGTCTAGGACCACTCCGGTGTAATCATCAAATAAAACATGGTTGTTGTAAAATATGCAACTATCTTGCGTTAACGGATCTAGGAGTTTCCCAAGGGACGAAAATGCCTTTCCGAAAATCGAATGAGAATGAGCTGCAGCGACAACTTCGGGTCTTTCCATGTGAATACCGGCATGAATAGCGAATGCAGCTTGGTTAACGGCATAATCTCCTTCAACTACGTCACCATTGTGGTTGACTAAAAGGAGGTCAGAAACTGATATGTGGCTGAAATTCATTCCAAACGGATTAACCCAAAAACACTCAGTTTCTTCCGGATCCCTTGCGGTGATATGCCCAGCTACACCTTCGCTGAAACCATAACGTCCAAAAATTCTGAAAGCTGCAGCTAAGCGTTCTTTTCTGTGCTGTCTTTCGTCTTCGATATTGGCGAAAGTAGGTATTTCATACATTAGAGGCAGGTCAGTTTGAAATCTCTGGGAACCCTCTACATTTTTTTTGTCGTCCATCTCATACCCCCTCTTTCAGCTTAACTGAGGTTGAAAAAAATCTCATTAGTTGTTAATCCGAGCGGTTTGATTTCTGAGCCAGTGGTCAGCAAGAACAAGAAGGGTCATAGCTTCGACCATGGGTACAGCGCGTGGTAAAACACAAGGATCATGCCTGCCCTTAGCTTCAAGAGTTACTGAATTGTTGCTCTTATCGACTGTTTCTTGTGGGGCTGAAATTGTAGCAGTAGGTTTGAAGGCTACGCGAAATAGGATTTCAGAACCATTTGTAATTCCACCCTGAACACCTCCTGAATGATTAGAGGTGGTGACTGGTGAGGAGTCGCCAGGTGTAAACGCGTCGTTATGTTCACTTCCTTTCATCTCCACTGAGGAGAATCCGCTACCTATGTCAAAACCTTTTGAGGCAGGTAATGAAAGCATTGCTTTTGCGAGATCTGCTTCGAGTCGATCGAAGACAGGAACCCCAAGACCTGCTGGTACACGCCTTACCAGACAAGTGATGACACCCCCGAGGGAGTCACCGTTTTTTCTCGCCTCTGTTATCGCAGAAACCATTGCATCGGAAGCCTCACGGTCAGGACAACGGGTTATTTCTGACTCGATCTCATCGAAATTAACGTTTTCATTTTGCACTTCTGCTTTTATGTTATGAATTTGTGAAACCCACGCCAGCACTTCCATATCAGTAGATTCTCTTAAAAGTGATCTAGCTACGGCACCTGCGGCAACTCTTCCTATTGTTTCACGAGCACTAGAACGACCACCACCTTGCCAGTTTCTTGTGCCGTATTTAGCGTCGTAAGTGAAATCTGCATGTGATGGTCTGTAAACATCTTTTAAATGGTCGTATGCAGCAGGCATTGCGTCTTCATTTCTAACCAATATTGCAATAGGTGTTCCAATGGTTTTACCTTCGAATACACCAGAAAGTATTTCTGCAGTGTCTGCTTCATTACGTTGAGTTGTGATTTTGCTCTGCCCTGGACGTCTTCTGTCTAGATCACGTTGGATGTCAGCTTCTTCCAAAGGAAGCAGGGAAGGGCAGCCGTCGATAACTACACCGACACCTCCTCCATGGCTTTCACCCCAAGTGGATATTTTAAATAAAGAACCGAAAGTATTACCCATTACATAGATCATAGAGGGCTTTGGGGCCACGCTAGGTCTCATTAAATGACTGCGATAACCTCAAAGCGTGTCTGGAACCTATGTAAATCTAAATATTGCTACCGCATGGGAAGCTATAAGTGACCAAATAGGTGATCTAACAGCGATTTCTACTAGTCATGGTTCAGAATCTTGGGAAGAATTTGAAAAACGATCAGCATCTTTAGCGCAAACTTTTTCGCAAAATGGTCTGAAGCGTGACTCGAAAATAGCTTTTTACTGCTACAACGGATCGGAATATCTTGAAGGTCAATTTGCTGCTTTTAAAATTAGGGCGATCCCAGCAAACGTTAATTACCGTTATTTGGATGAAGAGTTGGCTTATATTCTGAACAATTCAGACGCTGAGGCGATCTTATTTGATTCAAGTTTGACTGAACGAGTTGATTCTGTGCGCTCAAAATGTTCTAAATTAAAACTCTTTATAAGGATTGGAACTGCTTCCCCTGAAGATTGGGTCACAAACTACGAAGATGCTATAAATAACGATCCTCTTCCTCGTATTGAACGATCAGGAGATGACCTGTGGTTTCTTTAT
This sequence comes from Dehalococcoidia bacterium, assembly GCA_002699555.1. Taxonomy (GTDB): domain Bacteria; phylum Actinomycetota; class Acidimicrobiia; order Acidimicrobiales; family MedAcidi-G1; genus MedAcidi-G1. Next base: position 3,023 of record PABN01000097.1, on the reverse strand, counting down.
ACGGGTGGCACAACTGGCAGTCCGAAAGCTGTCATGTGGTCACATTCTGGGCTTTTAGGAGGAATGGCGGAAACTTTCCGTTCCCTCGGGGAGAAAATTCCTGAAAACTCCAGAGAGGCAGGCAATACTGCCGAAAGAGTTACAAAAGAAGGAAAAGAAGTAAGGCAACTTTGTGCTGCGCCTCTGATGCATGGGACATCGAGCCTCACCGCTTTAGCTACTCACAGCCATGGAGGTTTAGTCGCCACTCTCTCTTCGAAAACATTTGACCCGCGAGAACTTTGGGAAATGGTAGAAAAGCGAAAAATAACGATGCTTACTATCGTCGGTGATGCATTTGCTAGACCCATGATCGCCGAACTTGAAAACTCAATAGCTGACGGCAAAGCCTGGGACATTTCTTCTCTGAGGTTAGTTATGTCTTCAGGTGTGATGTTTAGCGCTCCTCTGAAAGAACGTCTCCTTGATCTTCATAGTTGCACCATTTTGGATGCTTTGGGTTCCAGTGAAGGGACTGGAATGGGTAAACAGGTCACATCNCGAANAAAAAAAGATACTGGAACAGCCAGATTTTTTCTNGGAGAACACACAAGAGTTCTNACAGAAAATGGCGAGGAAGTTGAACCTGGTTCAAATAAGACAGGAAAACTTGCGCTCGGTTACCCGCTGCCACTTGGATATTACAAAGATCCAGAAAAAACAGAGACGACCTTTCCAACTATTAATGGTCGAAGATGGTCCATACCAGGCGATTGGGCCTCAGTGGAAAAGGATGGCTCCATCACGCTTCTGGGAAGAGGCTCTGAGTGTATAAATACAGGCGGTGAGAAAGTTTTCCCTGAAGAAGTAGAAGAAGCTTTGAAAATTAATCCATTAGTTGTGGATTGTAATGTAGTGGGTGTTTCAGATGAACGTTGGGGACAGGCAGTGGTGGCAGTCGTGGAAATAAAAACAGATGGACTGCTTAAAGAGGAAGATTTACTAAAGGATGTAAAAGAGCGTTTAGCCGGTTACAAAGTTCCCAAAAGTGTGGTATTTGTTAAGAAGTTAAAACGTGGACCTAATGGAAAATCTGATTATAGATGGGCACGTGACGTGGTCGATTCCCAAAGATCATAGATCTATAAGAGGTGGTGCAGGCCATGGCAGTTCGTCACCATTCACTATTGAAGAATGTCTGGATTTCATTCCATTTAAATGTTGATCATCAGTAAAAATCCAAAACCTGTTATCTGTAATTGCTTGATATACAAGTTCTGCGACTTCGGACGGATCTTTAGCATTACTGCTCATCCATTCCATGAAAGCTTCTCTTTGTAGAAGTTCTTCTTCAGAGAAATCATCTGAAGATTTATTGAGAAGGGTTTCTGGACGGTTTCTTTCAGAAGTCCAAATATTTGTTGAAACGAATCCTGGGCAAAGACAACTCACACCCACTTCGGAATTTTCCGATAGTAATTCCTGTCGTAAAGTCTCGGCAATTGAAACAGCCGCAAACTTTGTTGCACTGTAGGGGCCAAGATTTGGAACAGAGATATGGCCAGCGATTGATGCAGTTATAAGAATATGTCCTTCATTCATTTCTCTTAAAGCTGGTAGAAACGTATGCATGCCGTTAATAACTCCCCATAGATTAACTCCTATGACCCATTCCCAGTCGCTTATTGTTGCTTCTGAGATGGGAGCACCAAATCCGATGCCAGCATTGAGACAAATTATTTTAGGAGTGCCGAAGGTCTCTTCAACTTGATTTTTCATCTCTTCGACAGAGTTCATGTCACTTACATCACAATGAACGGCCATCACTTCAAGACCTAGTTCTTTTAGTTCTGCTGTTGCTTCTTCAAGAACCGGTACTTCAATATCAGCCAGAGCTACTTTCATTCCTGCTTCAGCTAGACGTTTCCCTATAGATAAACCTATTCCTGAAGCGCCACCAGTAATAAGTGCGATTTCTTGGTTGAGATCCTTCATTTTCTTCCTGTTCTGTTTATTCTTCAAACCCTAGTAAGGCCTGTTCAATAACTTCGGTCAGAGCCGGATGCACATAAAGTTGGTTATGTGCTAATTCGTCAACCGTTATTGATGCGCTCATAGCGGTAACTAACTGTTGAATGAGAGTAGATGCCTGATATCCAATGATGTGAGCGCCTAGCAGTAGTCGAGTAGTTGGATCAATCAACAACTTCACGAAACTCTCTTGATCTTCCATAGCCCAACCAAATGCGGTATCGGAATAGTCTCTAATGGACTTCGAGTAGGGGACTTTGTTTTTTAACAGTTCATCTTCAGTGAAACCTACAGTAGCTATCTGTGGATTTCCAAAGACTGCTTTAGGTATAACAGAGCGATCAATTTTTATTAAGTCATTAGGATTCAGCAAGTTGTGGGAAATAATTCTCGCTTCGGCATTGGCAGTATGTTTCAGTTGAAGAGGATTTGTAACGTCACCCAACGCCCACACCCCAGGGGTGGAAGTGCGTAGATATTCGTCTGTTATGACGTAACCTGCTTCATTGCAATTAACGCCGCCTTTTTCAGGTTCTAAAAAAGTGGTGTTGGGATTTCGACCAGTTGCTAATAAAAGCTCATCAGCTTCAAGATCTGTTCCGCTTTTTAAATTAACAACAAATTTTTTATCGTATGAAATATTTTCTATTTCATCGGAAATATAAACAGTAAATCTGTCTTTGTATATTTTTGTAATTCGTTCGCGTATAGATGAGTCAGCTTCACTTAGGAGTTCCTCACCTCGTAAAATTATTGTCACTTCAGAACCGAAGGATCCGAAAATGTGTGCCATTTCTATTGCGATGAATCCGCCACCTACAATGACAATATGATCAGGTAGTGAATTTATTCTCATTATTGAGTCAGAAGTGTGGAAGGGTGTTTCATCTAGACCCGGTAATTGTGGAACATAAGGATGAGCTCCCGACGCTATGACGATCTGATCGGCTGAAACAGTATCTTCTCCGATAGTGAGAGTGTTTTCGGAAATAAATGAAGCTTTGTCTCTATAA
>PABN01000096.1 GCA_002699555.1 Dehalococcoidia bacterium | reverse complement strand
GAGATCGAAGTCGATATCTCCGCTTTAACTGTGGGAGAAGCAGTAAGAGTAGGAGATCTTAATTTACCCGAGGGTGTTACCTCTGAAGGAGATCCTGAAGACCCCATTGCCGTAGGAATGATTACTCGTTCGACACTTGAGTCGATTGCTGCAGATGAAGCCGCTCTTGCAGCGCTTGAAGATACTGAAGAAGGGGTTGGCGATGCAGAAAGCGAAGAGTCTGATGGACAGGAAGGCGGCGCCAGTGATGAGTCTGGAGATGCCGCTGAAGACGGGTAGCAGGGATTTGCATGTCCCGATTGATACGGGGCGAACGTTTTTCATTAACACGCCAGGGTGAATCAGCTGCATTACTTGTAGTAGGACTTGGGAATCCAGGATCAGAATATGCAGGAACTCGCCACAACGTCGGGCGAGAAGTCATAGAAGAGTTAGCCAGACGCAATAATTCAAACTTAAAAGCTGGAAAAGAACAAGCGCTTGTTGCGGAAATCAAGCAAGATGAAAAGTTGATTGTTTTCGCTATCCCAATGAATTTCATGAATGATTCAGGAATAGCGGTCTCTAAATTAATGAGGCGCTACCGACTGAATGAAGTAAACAAACTATTAATAGTCCATGATGAACTTGATTTAGATGTTGGAGTCATTCGCCTTAAAGAAGGCGGTGGTTTAGCTGGTCACAATGGTTTACGCTCAGTGAAGCAGCATATAAAAAATCAAGATTTTTGTCGTATTAGGATTGGTGTAGGAAAACCTTTTCCAAGTCAAAAAGGCGCTAAATACGTTCTTTCGAAACCAGGGAAAAAGGAAAGTCAAGAACTTTTGTTATCCGTGGCCACTGCGGCAGATTCAATAGAGAGTGTTATCGAAATGGGTTTTGATAATGCGATGCAGATTTTCAACAAAAAAACTTAGAAGCATATGGACCATGAGATTTATCAGACTCTGCCTGAACTTTTAAAAGAAGAACCTTCATTGGTTAAGTCATTAGGCCTTCCTAAGGCTGAAATTTTTGTACCGGAATGCGCCCATGCAATTGTTTCTGCAACTATTTCACGGTCGAGCGAACGAAAACCAATGGTGGTGGTCCTTCCTACGAATGTTGAAGCTGAAAAACTTTTTAGTGATCTGAAAATGTTTCTTGGTTTTGAAAAAGTAGATTTTTTCCCTTCGTGGGAAACTCTTCCTTTCGAGAGAATTAGCCCGGGGGTGGAGACAATGGGCAAAAGGTTAAGAGTCCTCCACAGACTTCTTACTTGTGACGAGAATTTAGAAGTAATTGTCACCTCGGCACGGGCTCTTGCCCAGAAGTTATCGATTCAAGAGCGAACATTTCCTATTTCTTTAAAGACAGAAGATCTGATAGACCAAGGGGAGCTTTTAGAGAAACTGATTGCTTTTGGCTATAAACGTGAATATCAAGTTGAGCATCGAGGCGAGGTGGCTGTAAGAGGTTCGATAGTTGACATTTGGCCCTCGACAGCTGATTCTCCTGTACGTGTAGATCTCTGGGGAGATGAAGTTGAAAGATTGTGTGAATTTGGTGTTGCGGATCAAAGGACAAAACATGCTATTGAGATGGTTGAGATATTTCCTTGTAGGGAACTTGTTCTAAATTCTGAAATGCTAAGTATCGCATCGTCGATGTCTGATCTACAGGGTTGGGGTGCTTCTGAATGGGAAAAACTTTCTAACGGCGAATTATTTGATGGCATGGAGTCTTTTATGCCATGGCTTTTAAAAGAAGACTCGGTGTTGGCAGATCTACTTCCTAGAGAAGGTTTGTTGTTACTTGTAGACAGAAATCGTCTTGACTCAAGGATTAAAGATTTATTGGAAAAAGAAAAAAAACTAGCTGAATCATTGGCTAAGACTTGGTCATTTGAAGGATCAGAATTTCCAGAACTTCATGTCTCCTTTGAGAGGTCAATTCGATCTTGTGAAGCACCAGTTTGGTTCATTGATTCAATTCGCAACGCCACAAGCACTTTAGAAGTAAAAGCTGCCACATGGGACTCAAGTAAAACTGCTGACACTTTTCACATTGATGGTTCTGGAAAGATAAATCGAATATCCGAGTTATTGGATGACAATTATTTCGTTGTTGTGGCGGCAGATGGTGAAGGAAGTGCAAATCGTTTAGAGGAAATTCTCAAAAAAGAGGGTTTACCTGTTTCAGGAAATGATAAAGACCGTAGTAAAGGATTTGCGGGTGTTTTTATAACGATCGGGTCTCTTGAAAGAGGTTTTGTTTTAGAAAATTCAAATTTTGCATTAATTACGGAAAATGAACTAACAGGTAGGCGTAGAACTCACAAACAAATAAGAAAACGTGGAAAAGAATCGGTGCGTATTTTTGAGGATTTTTCAATTGGCGACTATGTGGTTCATAAACATCATGGGATAGCTCGCTTTGCAGGTTTAGTGAGTCAAAAACTGGGTGGGGCTGAGAAAGATTATTTGTTATTGGAGTACAAAGGCAGTGACCGTCTTTATTTGCCTACGGATCAGATTGAATTGATAAGACCTTATAGTGCTGGTGATGTTCCTACTCTTTCAAGGATGGGTGGAATTGAATGGGAACGAACTAAATCTCGAGTCAGGTCTGCTATTTCAGAAATAGCTTCTGATTTAGTTGAGTTGTACAAAAAAAGAATAAATTCAGAAGGCCGCTCATTCGCAGAAGATTCTCCATGGCAATCAGAACTTGAACAAGCATTTCCCTTTGAAGAGACCCCTGATCAATTGAGAGCTATAGAAGAAGTGAAGACTGATATGGAAAGACCATTTCCGATGGATCGTGTTATATGTGGAGATGTCGGATTTGGTAAAACAGAGGTTGCTCTTAGAGCAGCGTTCAAAGCAATCCAAGATGGTTGTCAAGTGGCGATTCTTGTACCTACGACACTTTTGGCCCAGCAGCATGGAGAAACCTTCAAGGAGCGTCTGGTTTCATATCCGATCAGAGTGGAGGTTCTGAGTAGATTTCTCACACAAACTCAGACTCGAAAAGTTTTGTCAGGTTTAGAGGATGGTTCTGTGGATTTGGTGATTGGAACGCACAGACTTCTTTCTCAAGATGTCTCCTTCAAAGATCTTGGTCTATTGATTGTTGATGAAGAACAGAGATTTGGAGTGAGTCATAAGGAAGCTATTAAAGCTATGAAAGCACAAGTGGATATTTTGACCCTGACAGCTACTCCAATCCCTCGAACTCTGGAAATGTCATTAACAGGAATCAGAGACTTGAGCCTGATCGACACTCCTCCAGCGGATCGGCAACCCATACTTACCTTTGTTGGCGAATATAACGAAAGTGCAGTAGTGGAAGCGATACGGCGCGAGCTGTTACGTGAGGGGCAGGTGTTTTTCGTACACAATCGAGTTCATGACATTGAAGAGACAGCTGCAGGCATTAAAGAGTTGGTTCCTGATGCACGTATAGCGATTGCTCACGGACAGATGGATGAATCTTCTTTAGAGAAAGTGATCATAGATTTCTGGGAACGAAAATATGATGTATTGGTCTGTACTACAATTGTTGAGTCCGGAATAGACATGCCAACCGTGAATACGTTGGTTGTTGATAGGGCTGATCTCTTAGGGCTTGGTCAATTACACCAGTTGCGCGGAAGGGTAGGTAGGTCGGGTCACAGGGCTTATGCGTATTTATTTACGCCTGTTGATCGTTCACTTAGTGAAGAAGCTTTTGAAAGATTGAGAACAATTGGCGAGACCACGGAACTTGGTTCTGGATTCCGTTTAGCGATGAAAGACCTTGAGATCAGAGGCGCTGGGAATCTTTTGGGCACTGGGCAGAGTGGGCATGTGGCTTCAGTTGGTTATGACCTTTATTGTCAAATGGTGAATGAGGCGGTGTCAGAAGCTTCAGGAATTCAAGAAACAGATACAACAGAAATAAGAGTAGAAATGCCCGTAGATGCGTATCTTCCAGATAGTTATGTAAGTCGTAGTGATTTAAGACTTGAGGCATACAGGAAGCTTGCTTCAGCGGGGGAAACTCCAGACTCTTCAAAAGTCGAAGAAGTAAGGCAAGAATGGGAAGACAGGTACGGTCCGATTCCAGATGAAGCAGAAAAACTTCTAAGTATCGGCCATTTACGAACCCTTTGTGTTGAACGCGGTATAACGGAAGTAACTGTTACCAAAAGAAAAAATTCCGAATCAGGTTTTTTAGCTCGTTGTTCGCCAGTCGTGATACCACTTAGTAAGCAGACTCGTTTAGAGAGACTGCACCCTGATGCTTATTTAAAAGAAAGTTCCGCAGAGTTGCAAATTCCAATACCTGAGGATGACCCTGTCAGGGTTTTAAGTGAGTACTTAAAAGATTTGGTTCCCGTTCACACTTCAATCACGTAGCATTTTGGAGTGAGCTTTATGAATGCAAATCTACTTTCGAAAATTGTAAAAACTTTTACAACTTTACTTTTTATGTGTCTTTTATTAAGTTGCGGCGCTTCTCAGGTTGATATTGCGGTTGGTGAAACGCAAATTGAGAGAGACGCTTTAATCGAATGGAATGAAAAACGTACTGGTGTCGCTGATCCTTCGATGTCACTTCTTATCGAAACAGCTAATGAGTGGATNCAGAATCAGGCACTAGCTGATTTTNTGAGTGAATACGGAGCTACTTTNGANGAAGTGGATGTTGTAAAAGCAAGAGATCAACTACTGGCAGCTGGANTAGCAGATTCGGATCCNCGNCTTGANATNTACAGNGAATGGCAAGCTNTCCGTAATTTCGCNGCTGAAGGAAGNTCAGAAGTTGAATCAGCCTACGAAGCAAATAAGGGGCTTCTTGGCCACGAACTTTGCACGAGTCACATTCTCACAAATACCAGACAGGAAGCTTTAGAAGTAATCAAACTTTTCGAATCAGGACAGAAATTTGAAGAGTTGGCTTTAACCTTCTCGACTGACCCTGGCTCAGGTGCTAACGGCGGATCGTTAGGCTGTGTGCCTTTAGGTGCTTTTGTTCCATCTTTTGAACGAGCCGCACTTGGCGCTATTAAAGCCTCTAAAGAACTGGTGGGTCCTGTTGGAAGTCAGTTTGGATTTCATGTGATACGGGTTGACAAAATTAGTCCTGTCGAACCACCATCGTTTGAACAACAAGGTGAGAGGCTTTTTATGTCGATGATGCACCTCTCTTCTCTTACGAGAGATGTTGACTTGGATGCTCGTTACGGCACGTGGAATTCTGTAGCAGGACAAATAGAACCTACACAAATCTCAGAAGGTTCCTGATTTGAATATTTCACCTAAGGTGACAGTCATAGGTTTAGGTCCTGGTGATCCATCTTTTTGCAGTGAAAAAAATTTACAACTTATCGAAGAACATGAATTCCGTTATGTGAGAACAAACAGGCACGCATCTAGTTGTTTATTGGGGCCTAACGTTATTTCATTTGATTACATTTATGAATCCTCAGGCTCTTTCGAAGAGGTTTATGCAACTATCGTTGGAGAACTTGTAGACGCAGCTAAAAAGAATCATAAAGTACTTTATGCAGTTCCAGGTTCTCCATTTTTAGCTGAAAGAACAGTTCAGTTATTAGCTGAACAAACTGAAGTTGAGGTGGAAATATTTCCATGTATTTCTTTTGTCGATTTAGCGTGGAGCAGTTTAAAGATTGACCCAATGGAAATCGGAGTGCGGATAGTTGATGCCCACAGATTTGCGACTGAAGCAGCTGGAGACAGAGGGCCATTTTTGGTAACCCAAATAGATAGTAGGGAAATATTAGCTGACATTGTTGCGGCAGTTGAATCTCCGCCAACGGAACGAGTAACTATTTTGCAGCGTTTAGGTCTGGAAGACGAAAAGGTGGAGAAACTTGATTGGGAAGATTTGATCGAAAAAGTCGAACCTGATCACTTAACCGCTTGTTTCATACCGTGTTTGCAATCTCCGATTGCATCTGAGTTGCAAAAATTTATTGATCTAGTAGCAGTGCTAAGAGTCCAATGCCCTTGGGACTCCCAACAAACCCATTCTTCACTTACTTCACATTTACTAGAAGAGACTTATGAGGTGTTAGAAGCTATTGAGAGTTTCAATGAGGAGACGAGGGAAGGGTCTGAAGATTTAGAGGAAGAACTTGGCGACTTATTATTTCAGATCGTGTTCCACTCACGCATAGCAGCAGATGATGGCCGTTTCGATTTGGCTGATGTGACAAAAGGAATATACGAAAAGCTTTATAGAAGGCACCCTAGAATATTCGAGTCTGAACAAGAAGAAAAGGTCAGCGACAACGTGGACTCCGCACACAAGAGATGGGAGGAAATCAAAAAAGAAGAAAAGAAACGTTCATCAGTTTTGGACGGAATCCCAGATGCCCTTCCTGCACTTGCGTATACACAGAAACTGTTTGAAAAGTCAGAAACATTAGAATTACTCGAAGAGAAAATTTATAGTGATAGACCCATTCCAGAAACTGATGAGGAGATGGGAAGTATTTTTTTAGACCTTGTTTTCTGGGCTGCGAAAAATAACTTTGAAGCTGAGCGAGTTTTACGAATTGCTAATTCTAAGTTTGTTACTTTTATTAAAGACATTGAGACGCTCGCTGAGAACAGAGGTGTGGATTTATTTTCGGCGGATAGTCAAACTAAAAAAGAATTGAAAGCGGAAATCAGAAAGCGTGATTTCACTAACTAAAGGCTATTAGGATCTCATCTTTTTTCTTATTCGTCCTATTTGAATGACCCTAAAGAGGTAGTTTAGTAGTAGGCCAAGCTCACTAGCTAGGAGTAATACTTAAGGAGTGATCGTGAGCAAAATTAAATTAGTTTCTGGAAGGCAGGTAATAGATTCTCGCGGAAATCCAACTGTTGAGGTGGAAGTTTTACTTCATAGTGGGACCATCTCGAGGGCAATGGTTCCTAGTGGAGCTTCTACCGGTCAGTTCGAGGCAGTGGAGTTGCGAGATGGAGATAAAGCCTGGTCTGGGAAAGGTGTTACAAAGGCTATAAGCCATATCAACAATGAAATAGCGAACGCAGTTACAGGCTTAGATGTCACAGATCAACGTGTGCTAGATCAGACAATGATCGACTTGGATGGTACTGATGACAAAAGCCGACTTGGAGCTAATGCAATCCTCGGAGTTTCTTTGGCAGTTGCCAGAGCAGCGGCTAAAGATTCAGGAATTCCTCTCTTTAAATATATAGGTGGAGCCAATGCTCATTTGCTCCCAGTTCCCATGTTCAATGTGATCAATGGTGGAATGCATGCTGACAACAACATTGACTTTCAGGAATTCATGATCATGCCTTTAGGAGCTGCTTCATATAGTGAAGCTTTGCAATGGGGAGTTGATGTCTATCATTCCCTCAAAGCAGTTTTAAATGATCGAGGAATGTCGACAACAGTTGGGGATGAAGGTGGTTTTGCACCGAATCTTTCTTCAAATGAAGAAGCACTGCAAATACTTCTAGAAGCAATAGAGCAGTCAGGGCTTACTCCAGGTGATGATATTTCATTAGCTCTTGATGTTGCCTCTACGGAATTTTTCGAAAAAGAAATCTACCGAATCGAAGCCGAAGATCTTTCTTTGGATTCAGATGAGATGGTTGCTTATCTCGCAGCATTGTGTGACAAATATCCGATTTGCTCGATCGAGGACGGCATGGCTGAAGAAGACTGGGATGGCTGGTCGAAACTCACTAATGAATTAGGCCACTCGACACAATTAGTTGGAGATGATTTGTTTGTCACTAACTCTTTAAGGCTTGAACGTGGAATCGCAAACGGTATAGCTAATTCAATTTTGGTAAAAGTCAACCAGATAGGAACCCTAACCGAAACTTTAGAAGCAGTTGAAATGGCAATGGGTGCTGGATACACGGCAATAATCTCTCACCGTTCAGGTGAGACAGAAGATCACTTGATAGCAGATTTAGCTGTAGCTACGAATTGCGGTCAGATTAAATCTGGAGCGCCTGCACGTAGTGACCGAGTCTCGAAGTACAACCAATTATTACGAATAGAAGAGATTTTGAACGAATCTGCGTTCTATAAAGGGGAAGCTGTGTTAGCCGGTAGGGGATGACACGGTCAATCCTTAGACGTTTAGGTTATGCAAGCATCATCGCTATCTCTTTGCTTTCTCTAATGCTTCTAGGGGTTATTCCAATACAGGAGTGGTTCGAAGTGAGAGACACTAAAAATGATTTACTGCTAGAACTTGCAGAGATAGAAGAACTAAATGAATCTTACAGGGTTTCGATAGACGCTCTAAAGACTGATGATGAGATAGAGAGAATCGCAAGGTCCGAATACAACCTAGTTAAACCACACGAAGAGGCATACTATGTGATTCCAATTTCTAGCGAAGATATTGAAATCCCCGGAATTTGGCCTTTTTACAAAAGTTAGACACCTGTCCAGTTTTCACTTTATAAATTTCCGCTGGTTGAAACACTGGAGAGTTGATCGGGCTACAGTCTTCTTAGAAAGTAATCAGGAGATATAAATGAGTATTTTGGGTAATCGTGTACTTAGAAAAGAAGATGTTGGGTTTTTAACCGGAGGTGCTTGTTACACGGATGATTTGAATGAGCCGGCTCTTGAGGGTGCGCTTTGGGTCACATATGTTCGGTCAACAATGGCACACGCAAGTATTTCAGTAGACGCTTCTGATGCAGTCAATATGCCAGGAGTGGCAGGTGTATTTACCGCCGCTGATTTAGATGGTCCTACGATTCTCCAAGGTCAGGTACCAATGTTTCCTGAGGCAATGCTAAATCGACCGATATTGGCTATCGACACAGTTAGATTTGTTGGTGAGTGCATTGCGGTAGTTTTAAGTGAAACTCCCGAAGAAGGAGCGGATGCAGCGGAAGTAGTTGCTATAGATTATGAACCGCTACCTGTGGTTGTAGATATGGAAGAAGCAGCGACTGACTCTGTTTTGATCTATGAGGAAATCGGTACAAACATCGCTGTTGATTTCTCTGCCTTAGGTATGGCTACTGGAATTACTGATGATTCATTTTTTGAAGGTTGTGAGGTGGTACTGAGTGGGAGAGTATCTCATCAGCGCACAGCACCTGCTCCTTTGGAACCTCGTTCAACCGCAGCGACTTGGGAGGGTGACAAGGCAATCATGTGGATGTCTAATCAGGCTCCACATGGGGTCAAAGGTGCACTGGAACCTCTTTATACGGAACAAGCAAAAGGTGGATTTCAGGTAATTGTGCCTGATGTTGGAGGCGGTTTCGGTGGGAAAATACCCCCGTATCCTGAAGACGCTCTTCTTCCCTGGTTAGCTGCCAAAGCGAAAAGACCAGTTCGTTGGTTTGAGACTCGTACCGAAAACCTTTTGGCTATGGGACCAGGGAGAGCTCATGTGCACCGTTTTACTATTGGAGGGAACAAGGACGGTGATATTACCCACTACCGCCTTGAAGTTTTAGCTGACTCTGGTGCTTATACACGCCTAGGTGCTTTTCTACCCATGTTCACATTGATAATGAGTTCTGGAGTTTACGACATACCAAATATTGAGACAGCAGCCCGAAGTGTTGTTACTAACACAACTCCTACTGAAGCTTACAGAGGGGCTGGCAGACCTGAAGCGGCTCTTACGATTGAAAGAGCGGTCGACATGTTCGCGGCTGAAATCGGAATGGACGCTGCAGAAATAAGAAGGAAAAATTATTTACAATCCCCAGATTTTCCAGTTTCAACGGCTGTAGGAACAGAATATGACAGCGGTGATTACGAGAAAAGCTTGGAACTGGCTTTGGAAGCTGCAGGCTATTCAGATTTAAGAGCTGAACAAGCAAAACGTAGAGAAAATGAGGAAGTGGTTCAGTTGGGAATCGGAATCGCTACTTATGTTGAAATTACGGCTGGCCCTGCTCCAGGAGGGGCTGAATATGGAAAGGTTGAAATCACTAATGAAGGTAAAGCTCGAGTTTATTCTGGCTCTCTTTCACATGGACAAAGCCACCAGACCACTTTTGCGATGATTGCTGCTGACCAATTAGGAATGGATATTGAAGATATAGAACTTGTTCAAGGTGATACGGATAAAGTTGCTGAAGGGGTAGGAACATTTGGATCAAGATCAACTCAGCTAGGTGGCTCTTCTATTCATAGAGCAGCCGGTGAAGTTGTTGATTCGGCTAAACAAATTGCAGCTGACTTGCTTGAAGCTAATCTTGATGACATTGTTTTAGACCACTCGAGTGGAACCTTTCATGTTTCGGGAACTCCAGCAGTTAGCAAGACTTGGGCAGATATAGCGGAAGAAGCAGATGACCTGTCCTCTGAATCAAATGAGCAAACTAAATGCAGTTACCCGTTCGGAACACACGTAGCAGTTGTAGAAATTGATACCGAAACAGGTGGTGTGACCCTCGAAAGGATGATTACTTGTGATGATGCTGGGACGATAATAAATCCAATGATCGTGGAAGGTCAAAGGCATGGAGGAATAGCGCAAGGAGTTGCTCAAGCCCTGACTGAAGAAGTTGCTTATGACTCTGATGGGAATCCGCAGTCGGCTAATTTTGCAGATTACGGCATAATTTCAATGGCAGAGCTACCTTCATTTGAACTTGTCCCTATGGAAACTCCAACTCCCAATAATCCGCTTGGATGTAAAGGTATAGGTGAGTCAGGAGCGATTGGTGCTACCCCTGCAGTTGCGAATGCTGTAGTGGATGGGTTAAGTCATTTAGGAATCAGGAATATTGATTTACCATTGAGCTCCCGAAGAGTTTGGGAATCAATTCAAAATCAAAAAGACTGAAACAAAACGGATTTGATATGAAAACTGTAATAGAGACGCGCGATCTTGTAAGAAAATTCGGAGATATAGTCGCTGTCGATGGTATAGACCTAAGCGTTAGCGAAGGAGAGGTTTTTGGCTTTTTAGGGCCAAACGGAGCTGGTAAATCAACAGCAATAAGGATGCTTACAACATTGTTGCATCCGACCTCTGGAGAAATTTATGTATCAGGATTTAATGTTGTCTCTGAAGCAGCTGATGTTAGGAGAATAATTGGTGTTGCACTCCAGGATGCAGCAATTGATCCACTGATGACAGCAAATGAATTGATTAGATTGCAAGCAGTTTTGCACGGAATTTCCCGTTCTGAAGTAAAGAAAAGGGGTGGTGAGCTTTTAGAACGCGTCGGACTCTCAGGGGCAGCTACTCGCCGCGTCAGCACTTACTCCGGAGGTATGAGACGACGCCTTGATTTGGCTCTCTCTTTGATTCACGAACCAAGGATTCTTTTTTTAGATGAACCGACCACAGGGCTCGACCCCACAAGTAGAGAAGCACTCTGGGATGAGGTTAAGCGTCTAAATACTGAATTAGGGACGACAGTTTTTTTGACTACTCAATATCTGGAAGAGGCAGATCAGCTAGCTCATAAGATAGCGATCATTGACGCGGGAAAGATTGCTCGTCAGGGGGTGCCAAAAGAATTAAAGGAAAATATCAGTTCTCCTACGTTGCGAGTCGATGTTGAGGAAGTAGACCTAATCCGAGCAAAAGATCTTCTGATGTCATTTGGTGAAAGTAGGCCGGCTAGAGAAGGACGTGCAGCCGTTGGCCTGGATGGAGGAGCAGCTCGATTAGCAGAAGTTATAAGAGCGCTTGATGAAGCAGGAATTTCAGTAGAACACCTTGAATTGGATGCGCCGAGTCTTGATGATGTTTTTGCTGATGCGACAGGTAGAAGACTAGAAGGAGTTGAGGAGGAGGATGAATAAAGTCGAAACGGCTAATTCTTCGAGAGCTATTAAAAACTTTTTCTCCCAAACTATTGTTCTAGCCCAACGTTCCTTAGTGAGCGAACTTCGTCAACTTGCCACTGTTCTTCCTGGATTACTTTTCCCTTTACTTTTGGCATTTACTTACACGGAACAATTTGAGCGAGTCTTAAGTCTTCCAGGGTTTCCAGAAGTTGACTCTTTTCTTGATTTTCTCCTACCAGCTACAGTGCTGCAGATGGTTTCATTTGGTGCCAGCAATTCAGGAACAGAGTTGGCTCTAGATATAGAGAATGGCTTCATGGATCGACTATTAGCATCTCCCGTAGCGAGAGTACCTGTTTTGATTGGAAGAGTCGGCGGTTCAGCTCTTCTAGCTGGAATCAAGACTGTGATAATAGTCTTGGTATTTCTAATTGCAGGAGCAGAGGTATCTAGTGGTCTGCCAGGATTGATTGTTTTAATTTTGTCAGCTTGCCTTCTTGTTGTTGTTATCGGTGGACTCAGCCAAATA
>PABN01000095.1 GCA_002699555.1 Dehalococcoidia bacterium | reverse complement strand
CACGTGTGTTCGCACTCGCGTTCGCGTTCCTCGCAGAATTGTTTTCACGTGTGTTCGCACTCGCGTTCGCGTTCCTCGCAGAATTGTTTTCGTTTGTTTCTATTTCGGATTCACTATCCGATTTTATGTTTTCCTCTATTTCATCCGAGAATGTAACACGTTTTCCTCGGCGACCACCAGGTAAAAGTATGGGTTCTCGCACGTTCATACTCGCAAGACGTCGACCTATAGCACGTTTTAATTCTACTTTAGTTTTATCAACTTCAACAAGTCCAACCTTTTTCGCGAGTCTTTTCATGACACTCGATTTCGTGTCGGATCGAAATAATAATTCGTAATCTTTCTGTTTAAGCGGAGATTTATCGTCTAGTAAATATTTTTTATCGCGCGTAAGCACTAATGGTGGTAGCGGTAAATTACCACTCTTAGTATCCCGTATGATATCACACGTCTTGTCTCGAGACAACTTCACACTTCGCCCGGTGTGAAGTTTTATCAGCTTCCTGATATTTTTCATTTTTGCGTCAGGATCACAGACGTCCATCTTGTTATATCATCACAAAAAAATTAACTCTCCACACCCAACATAAACAATCTTAGTTTATCGTCATATGACATACCGAATGAATAAAGATCATAGTCTTGTGTATCAATTTCCACACACGAACCGAAATCTTTAGTATCTACGTCAGACATGTGAAGAATAGTTGACAACATCGCACGCATGAATCCCTTGAAATCTTCTATTTTTTCAAAATGACGTGAACGTCTTTTTAACATCACACACATTATTTTATCTTTACGTTTACCTATGAACGGTGTGACGGGTATGCGTTCTTTTGTACATCCATCGACATAAATCATATCTTCATAAGTTATTGATGATGCGATTAACGGTATCGAAATACTCATACACACGGCATCTATAACTTTCATATTTGGATGTGTATCTACTGAAAAATATTCCGTGCGTCCCCTATTTAGGCAGTATGCTGATATGTATATCTTTTTGTATAATTCGCTAAATGTTGGATCACACCCATATAAATCGACGAGAGCTTCTCGAACAGGTTTCATGTCTATTAAACCATATTTCGATAAGAAACACCGTAGTTTAAATTTGGTAATTTTAACTAGGTTTATTGTAAGAATCTTGTCAAGAACATCATCTAAAGGTATTTTTAAGGCTAAACACACACCTAAAATAGCACCAGCTGATGAACCAGATATTTCTTTAATATTTGTGAGTTCGGATTCATGTTTTTTTAGATATCCAAGTAGAGAATAAATTCCCATGGATCCTGGACCTAAAATGAGATATTCCATGACCGGTCACTTAATAGAACTGAGGAAATTGCTTTCGTAAAAGAGCGAACACAACCGCGAAAACGACGGCATGTGTGAGAATGGCGGGACGAGAAGTTTTGCCAGACATCACCTCACCGGGGGGGATTGTCAAAAGCATACCAGGGCTTAGAGCGAGGAAGAGGGTCGTCGATACAAGAAGATCGTTCCTCGTAAGAACAAGTCCCATCGACTTGGCTACGACCGAATATACCAAGAAAAACACGAGACCGTGGAAGAAAACGGACATGCGATCTGTGCTGACGTTCTTGAAAGAAATGTTCGAACCGTTCGTCTTGAGTAGCATACCGGGGCTAAGAGCGAGGAAGAGTGTGGCGGGAATGGCAACTTTCTGAGAAGTGAGAAGAGGGAGCATTTATATATTACAATATTATTTCTAATGATTAATCCGAGAAGTAATGAATAAAACGAATGAAATCTTCAAACGTTGCATGTCTCATGATACCCGCTGGATATCCCGCATCGTATAAATATTGACGTAGTAACCCCCACATATACTGGAGATGTTCGTGTTGAAAATCGCGCCAATCGTCGATGTGAAGAGGTTCATACTCCTGTGGATCGTATTCCCCATCACTTGGGTATTCGACTTCAAAGCCGTTTGTAGCTTCATATACATATTGATTCCAGACCATTATTCCTTTTTGGGTTTAGATCCAGTAATTGAAATGGTGGACGTTTCCTTTGTTGGTAGACTATCGATGATAACCTTTAAGGCTGTTTCCGCCTGAGCTTCGTTACCTTCGAAGAACACAGAAAGACCGTCCTTGATCGACTCTTTATTTAAACCAACCTTCCTGACACTTTTCTTGACGGCAATTTTACCAGTTTTGGTATTGATGACGTCAAGTCCGTTATCTACCATCAACTTTTTGATGTGTAACTTAAGTGCCTTTTCTGCTTGAGAAAGGACTTTAATATCTGATCGTGCTTCTTTAATCTGCTGATTTAATTCAACCAGTTTAGAGACGCTGATAGTGAGATCGTCGGTGGAAATGTTAGACATGTGTATTAAATAGACTAATTACCTTTAAGTTATTAATTGAGGGGGCGTTGCATGCTATCGGGGGCGATTGTGGAGTTGTTCCACACGAAAGCTTCCTTGCTGTTAGGAGGCTCGGCGCGGATCTGCTGGTTGGCGTTACGAAGAGCACCACCGGTGGTCTCGGGAATACCGATCTGGTCGCGGGGGTCGAGGAAGTTCTGACCGGCAAGGATATCTTCGGGGGCGAACTCACCGAAATCCTCCTGGGAGGCGACTTCACGGGGAAGGAGAGAGGAAGCGAGACCAGTACCAGCCTTCATCTCGCAACCGGCACCGGATTCAACGGGCGCGGCATCGGTGGTGGTCGCACCCATCTTGTTCTCAACAGAGTACGTGGAGGTGCGAGTTTGGCGGAAGAGGAGGAAAATCACCACAGCAACGGCAACAACCATAATTACTTGGCGTGGGGAAATCTTCTTAAACATCTTTATATACTGTGTACAAATTTTTTTTACTGATCGTCCTCGAACATATAATCGTCTGGATACGTCTCATCAAACTTTTCAGGCTCGGGCTCGGGCTCGTTTGGCCTGTTGATCTTCACCTGGACAATATTCCACGCGGGACCGAAAGCCTTCTTAGCAAACCACAAACCAGAAAATTCTACGATGACGGAACACTCGGAACCAACTTCGATGGTTTCAAAATCTACAACCTCCTTATCAGCGTTAAACACCTTGGTGTTTCCAATGCGTTCCGCTGAGATGGTGTCGTCACGAATATAAGCACTCTTGATGGTTTTATCGGTTACCTTACGCCCAAACCAAATTTCACCATTTTCGACCGCGTTCTGGATGTTTAAGTCATGGACAGCGTCAACCTTGGTGAAATCGGCAGGCTCAAATGCGAGATCTTCCGAGACATCGACGATCTTGACATTATTCAACTGTACGAATACCTTCTTACGTTCATCCGTAAATGCGCGCACGTGGTAAAGGCCATCTTCACCCTTAGTAACGGTGTCGTAAATCATTTTATAAACTGTGTACGCGTTAATTCTTTAAACCTATAAATGGAATAGCAGCTGAACGTTGTAAAAGTGGTTTGGGAACCCAGCCATCACGCCTGGGTTTAAATCCGTATAATGTCTCCTGAACATTTAACGTATTTGGTATTTTCTGTGGTTCTGTTGGTCTCATATTAATCTCATTCTTTACGTAAGAATTATTGGTAACTTTTTTCCACTTTAAATTCTGTAGATCGAAACGTTGATTACCGTTAGTTTTTTGAAACCCTTCTATGATGGTGTTTTTCGTTACCGGATTTACACCATGCACAATTTGTTTGGACAGGCGTTCACGCGACGGTTCTGTCGTGTACGTTTTGTATTTATAGGGATTTACCTTGAGTGCCGCGGCTATGGATACATTTTTATGTTTGATTGTCCTGGGATAAGATTTACGTTTTATCTTGTTTTTGATGTACCCAAAAATAACATCTATCGAATCGTTAGATTTAATACGCTTATCATACGTACGTGCGAGACGTATAAGTCTTTGACGATCTTTTTCTTTTTTTTCTGGACGTAACTTTAGCGTGTGCATCAAGAATATATCTTCTATCAAAAACTCTTTACTCGCGACAAGAATTTTTTTGTTTATGACGACTCGGTTTGTTTTGACATTTCTATATGTTACACCACGCTTTACAGTTTTCATAACTTCATACCCAAACTCCTTTGGACGCATAAAAGGAATATCAAGTAATCCTCCTATGTTTTTGTCTTCAATCTTTCCCGTTTCGATCGAATAATAACGTAGTTTTAGGTCAAGAGTAAACAACTCTACATCTATGAAAACGTCACCTTTACCTGGATTATTGTTATTGCGGGTTTTATTCTTTTTTATCAGTGAATATCGCCGCGTGACATATGGACCCTTCTGTTTAAATCCAATACCAAGATACTTGATAAGTTTACGGTCCATGGAAAGGATACGCGTTTTTATTCTAGAACTCAATTTTTGTGCGAGTTGACCTAGTTTATTCCATAATATTAATTTAATCGCTTGAAGTTTTCCGAAATATTTTGCGTCGTATCTGATGCGAGGCACAAACTTGGCGTCTATGTCACTAGTCACGATACGTTCGTCATATAACATGTACATATTGAACGCTTCACCCCCACTTATGATAAGATCACCCATATTTTTCAAAAATTCAGTGAGTTCACCGATCGTATCAAGAATTATATCTCTCGTAGAGTCGGTAACAAATACATATACCATCTTTTCAAATGATTTGTTAGTGAATTTTTCATGAACACGTTTTCTGAATTTTTGTAAATCACGTTGTTCATCTCTTTCAAAATATTTTTTCAATTTAGCATCTTTGAAAAATAAATTATCATTCATAAACCTTTCGATAGTTGGTTTAGAATAAAGTTTCCCATCCATTACTATAGATTGACATTTTTATAATCACCGCGTCTCCTGGTAGAACGTACTTAAAGATGAAAAACGTACCTAAGATATAATGTCTCTTGAAACTATTCAAACCGAACTTGCCGCTCTCCGCTCTGACATCAAGTCTCTGAGTAAGATTGTCCGTAAGATCAAGGCAAAGCAGGACGACCCTAACGGTGAAAAGTCTGCTAACCGCGCTAAGAACAACGGTTTTAACCGTGAGCAGAAGATCTCCGATAAGCTTCGCGTCTTTCTCGAGCTTCCCGAGGGTGCCACCGTTTCTCGTAGCACCGTAACCAAGGCGATCAACAAGTACGTCAAGGACAAGGGTCTCAAGCACCCCGACAACGGTCGCGTTCTGGTTCTCGATCAGAAGCTCCGAGATCTTCTCGAGCCTCCCGCCGACGTTCAGATTACGTTCCTGAACCTGCAGAAGTATTTGAGCCCTCACTACACTAAGATTGAGAAATCTGCTTAAAAAATAAAAACCATATACATATAAATGATTATCGACCGTGTATCCGTCGAAACCCTTGTTGGTACAAAAATTTCTAATTTAGATTTGTACCAAAAAGCATTTACACATAAATCCGCTTTAAAAGAAAATGAAGAACTGAGCGGTTCTTTTGAAACGCTTGAGTTTATAGGTGATTCTGTACTCGGGTTTGTCATCACAAAGTTCTTGTATGACAAATATGAGAATAGACAGGAGGGGTTTTTAACAAAGGCTAGAACTAAGCTCGTACGCGGAGAAACGTTGGCGGCGATCGCTACACAACTTGGATTATATACATGGATTCAAATGGATGAAAAGGGTATGAGAAATCGATGGAATCACAATCCTAAAATTTTAGAAGATGCGTTCGAAGCTCTCGTGGGTGCTATTTACATGGATCTGGGACTATTACACGCGAAAGAGTTTATTTTGCGCATTTATAACGATCCTAAATACGTTAATCTTCAGTCAATTATGGTTGATGATAACTATAAAGACCATCTCATGCGTTACTGTCAATCGAATGGTTTAGAACTCCCCGTATATTCAATTGTCTCGCATGACAATGGAATTTTTTACATCAATGTATACGTCACGGGTGTTTGTATTGGACATGGATTTGCTAAAAATAAAAAGCAAGCTGAACAAAACGCTGCGAAAGCGTTCTTTTATCCACCTAAGAAGACTTACACAAATGCTTATTATCAAAAATGAAAGAGTATGAATACAAGAAGCGTGTTACTAAAAACGATAGAAAAAGTAAAAATAAAATATATTCTCAAAAACACATTCGCATAGTACTTAAACATTTAGAGGGCAAATCAAGTAATGTTAGAGAAAGTGAGAAACCTTATCAACAGGAAATATGCACCCCAAAAATCGGAAGAGTGGTTGGAACTTCGAAGTAATATGCTTACTGCGAGTGATGCGGCCACGGCGATAGGTGTAAACAAATACGAAACACCTCACAAACTTCTTCTAAAAAAGTGTGGACTTGGTGAAAAATTTATGGGTAATGAAGCAACAAGACATGGTGAACTATATGAAGATGAAGCTCGTATTTTGTACGAACAAAGATATAACGAAGTTGTTCACGAAATCGGATTGGTTCCCCATCCACTCCACCCATGGTTGGGGGGTAGTCCGGATGGTGTTTCCGAATCTGGTAAACTCGTAGAAATTAAATGTCCTCCCCAGAGACAGATTATTCCGGGTGAAGTTCCTGAACATTATATGCCACAGCTTCAACTGTGTATGGAAATTTTAGATTTAGACGAAGCCGACTTTATTCAATATAAACCAGCTGAAACGAATTGGCCTAAACCAGAAGAATTTGAAGTTGTTAACGTTAAGCGAGACCCGGAGTGGTGGACCACAAATTTTCCTATAATGAGAGACTTTTGGCAAAAGGTTTTGTATCATCGGGAGTATGGAATTGAACCCCCACCACCAAAGAAAACTCGTACCAAGAAAGAACGACCAGAGCCAGTATGTGAAATAATTTCAGATAAAGAAGATGATTATATTAGTGAATAATATAGATGGGTATTGGCATTTTACGTTTGGCTAAAATGTCAACCATCATAGGTAAACGATTTTTATATATAGGAAAAAAGCACGGTAATAAAACCATATCAGCTCGCGTCTCTCCTTACATTGTTGAAATTATTAATAATCCAGTCATGACATATGACCATATTCAACAAATTTGTAACATGATGGTAGAAACTGAATTACTCGCCGGGGTGATTAGAATTGTTTCTGTCATCGTTTCCTTACAGAAATTTATACCTAAGTGAATAGATTCTATAATAAAAATCATCGAAATGAAATATCATCTTAACGCCAAACTATATACACCTTACCAAGAAGATGGTGTAAAATGGATGCTGGCTATGGAGAATCAGACTTCGGGTCCAAAAGGTGGGTTTTTATGTGACGAAATGGGTCTGGGTAAAACTGTTCAGATCATAGCCACTATTTTGAAAAACCCCAAACCCCGTACTCTGATTGTCGTTCCCAAAAGTATTGTTACTCAATGGAATATAGAAATCGCAAAATTCGCACCCGGTCTCTCTGTTCTTATTTATGACGGTCCCGATAAAACAAAAAATGTGTACGACCTTGTTCGTTCGGATATCGTCGTGTGTCCGTACAGCATTGTTCATTCTAAAAATTCTATTTTACACCACGCGAAGTGGGATCGTATTGTTCTCGACGAAGCACACGAAATTCGAAATCGTCAGACGAGAACATTTAAAGCTGTTAATAAATTTGACGTGGATATCAAATGGCTGGTAACTGGAACGCCTATTTTCAATTCAATGGAAGATTTCGTATCTTTATGCGCATTTTTGGGATTTTCGAAAAATGTGGTACAGGGTATGCACAAGGAAATTAAAGATATATACATTTTGAGACGCACCAAAGCCGACAGCTCTCTTTCTCTTCCGTATTGTCATTTCGAAAATGTGGAACTTGAAATGTATCAAGATGAGAAGAAAATGTACGAAGAGGCGTTTG
Source organism: Dehalococcoidia bacterium (assembly GCA_002699555.1). Lineage (GTDB taxonomy): Bacteria > Actinomycetota > Acidimicrobiia > Acidimicrobiales > MedAcidi-G1 > MedAcidi-G1. The sequence continues at coordinate 54,464 of PABN01000095.1, read as the reverse complement.
AAGATTCTCAACACAGGATCTCAGACATCATGAGAACGTGTACGTCTATCGAATCAAGAAATATGCATATTCTCGAATGTTTGTTACGTGTCAGGCAAGTGATGATTTGGCCACAATTATATCTGGATGGTGTCGCAAAGAAAGAAGAACAAACACCCGTAGTATGGGGAGGTCGTTCAGCTAAGATGGATACGTTGATGGAGAGTATATCTTCTCATCCAAGTGAAAAAACCATCATCTTTTGTCAATATAAAGGTGAAATGGATCACATTGAAACCATTTTAAACCGTGAGACATTTCGCATCGATGGATCGGTCAACAAAGATGAGCGACACGCGAGATTGAAACTGTTTGAAAAATCTTCACCGGGTAGTGTTTTGGTTATTCAGATTAAATGTGGTGGTCAAGGTTTAAACATTCAGTGTGCCACCAGGGTTTATATCATGTCTCCATCGTGGAATCCTTCTACCGAGTTACAGGCTATTGGAAGATGTCACAGATCTGGACAAAGGAATGAAGTATTTGTAAAAAAGTTTGTGTACAGTGATACGATTAAATATCGCAGTGTGGATCTCGCGATGATGTCGTTACAAGGACATAAATCTATGTTGTGTGCGGAAGTACTTAACGATAAAAGTATCGAGTTTCAAATCCCCACAAAACAAGAAAAATCTATTGACGCCATCAGGAAAATTTTCCGGTGATATATTATAATAACATGATTGGAACACGCGCTCAGGTTTTCCACGGAACTGCGGATTCGACGGCCGGTGGTCTCGTTAAGAAGGATCTCGTGCAGGATGAGAACGGTAGTATCAAAAGTAAAGCTGCGTCCAAAGCCGCTATCAAGCGCATGAAAGCGGAAGGGAGTAAGGCTATGGTTAAGGTATTCAAACCTAAGACTGGTACATTCAAGGCTCAACCCAAAGCTGGGACGGCGGCGTACAAGAAACTCATAAAAAAAATGAAAAAGTAAAGTATATAATGACGCTTGCTAAGTGGGACGAAGCTGTGCGTGTAGCAAAAATTAAATTGAATATTAATCCTAATGATTTTACGATTGTAAAAGGTAAACTATTAAAAGAAGCTCAGATGATATATAAAATTCTCACATCGTCTAAAAAATAAATCACAGTACAAACTGGAAACCCTTAAGTTGTTGTGGCTCATGCACAACAAGTTGATGCAACTTCCAGGTGACACCAAACTTTCTGTTTAGGAAATAGACACTGTTCATTTCGATTATACCCACACCAGAATTACGTGCGTACAATTTATCAGATACCAAATCTTTCAGATGCTTTTTTTCATTATTAAAAATACCCGGTTTGATTACTCCATCGGATGTTGTGTCTACTTTAATACGGAATTTCGGTTCCCTATCGGGTGAATGTTTGATGTTAGAGTTAAACATCGGTAAAAGTTCGTCTACACTCATCTGTTTTCCAAAAATATTCTGACTTTGATTACTCACCGCCTGAATAATGGTTTTTTCCGCGAGTTGAAGTATTTCATAAAACGCCTTTACATAGTTTCCATCTTCGTCGTATCCTTTCATGGAAAAGTCGATGTTCCATTTTGTGTTTCCAACTTCGGGCATAAATCCAGATATACCAAAGGGCATGTACATTCTTGGAATTTGAACACGGACAGTTTTACCATCTTTAGTCGAAAGTGAAATTTTACGTCCATCATATTCTAAAATATCCAGATTTTCGACTAGTGTATGAAATTTAGCCATCTGGATATATATATGATCAAAACTTTAAGCTGAACAGGCAGTACATTCCGCTTCAAGACTAAATTGGATTGGACGAGCCTTTGCTTTACTTCGTAAATAATACATACCAGTCTTCAGACCCGATTTCCATGCGTACATGTGCATCGATGAAAGTTTAGAAAGGGTAGGGTTTTCGATGAAAAGGTTCATACTCTGACTCTGATCAATAAACACACCCCTGTCAGCTGCCATGTCGATAATGACTTTTTGACTGATTTCCCATACAGTTTTATAAAGTTCCTTGATATGGTCGGGAATATCAATAATATTTTGAATAGAACCACCAGCCTTAATCATCAAATCTTTCATCTCCTTCGACCATATACCAATAGCCTGTAGTTCTTTTACGAGGTGCTTATTAACGACAACAAACTCACCGGCGAGTGTACGCCTGAGATAAATGTTGGTGGTGTACGGCTCAAAACACTCGTTATTACCCAAAATTTGAGAAGTGCTGGCAGTGGGCATTGGTGCCATAAATAGACTGTTACGAATACCCTTCTTTACACGTTCGCGCATAGCTGTCCAGTCGTACATACCACTGAATCTCGGCTGTCTGTCCCACATGTCGAACTGTAAGATACCTTTACTCGCTGGTGAACCTTCGAACGTTTCATACGGTCCATACAATTCAGCAAGTTCGCAACTTGCTTCGAGTGCGGCGTGATACATAGTCTCGAAAATGTAAGCATTCATGTTACGAGATTCTTCTGAACCAAACGCCATTCCGCACATAATAAACACGTCGGCCAATCCTTGTACACCAATACCGATTGGTCTGTGTCTAAAATTAGAACGTTTCGCATTTTCAGTCGGATAAAAGTTCCTGTCGATTACACGGTTCAAGTTACGAGTGATCATTTTCGTAAGACCGTGTAACTTTGTATAGTTGAACGTTTTCGTGTCGATATCTACACACGAAGGAATGGCGATAGACGAAAGGTTACAGACGGCCGTTTCCTTGTCATCCGAATACTCGATAATTTCACTACAGAGGTTGGAAGACTTGATGACACCGACATTCTTTTGATTCGATTTCTTGTTACACGAATCTTTGTATAACATATAAGGCGTTCCGGTTTCACTCTGTGACTTGATGATAGCTTTCCAAACATCAAGAGCTGGGATGGTCTCATTCGCGAGACCTTCAGCTTCGTATCTGGTGTAGAGTGATTCGAATTCATCACCGTATACGTCCGAAAGACCAGGAGCCTTGTCGGGACAGAACAGAGACCAGTTACCACCTTCTTCCACGCGTTTCATGAAAAGATCCGGAACCCATAGAGCCGAGAACAGGTCACGACAACGCGCTTCTTCATCACCCTGATTAAGGCGAATATCCAAAAAATCCATGATGTCTGCGTGCCATGGTTCGATGTACATGGCGATCGATCCCTTGCGTCTTCCCGCCTGATTAACGTATCTCGCGGTAGCGTTATAGACGCGAAGCATGGGAATAATTCCATCTGATTGACCGTTCGTTCCCCTGATCATGGAATTATTGGCACGAATGTCGTGAATGTGAAGACCAATACCACCGGCCCATTTACTGATTTGAGCACACTCTTTGAGTGTATCATAAATTCCGTCGATACTGTCAGCTTTGTTCGCGACGAGGAAGCACGACGACATCTGGGGTTTATGTGTACCGGCATTGAACAGGGTTGGTGTCGCGTGAATAAACGATCCATTTGACATGGCGTTGTATGTCTCAACGATGGAATCCGTGTCATCTCCATGTATACCGATAGCTACACGCATGTAAAGATACTGTGGTGTTTCGATGATCACATCTTTAACGCGCTGAAGATATCCACGTTCGAGTGTCTTCAGGCCAAAATATCCAAAGTCGAAATCTTTCCCGTGATTAATGTTTTCGTTCAATTTTTTGGACATGTCATACACTTCCCTGGTTACAATACCAGCTTCGTATAGAATGGACATGGCACTGGAAAAAGTCTTGGGTGCAGTCTTCTGAATATTACTGGCCACGATGCGCGTGGCGAGAATTTCGTAATCGGGGTCACTCGTGATCATACCAATACAGATTTCGGCAGAAAGAGTGTCAATTTCATGGGTCGTGATGTTGTCATACATAGATGAAAACACTTGCTTCGCGATAAGAGAAGCGTCCACATTGTCGGATAAATTGTATCGTAGTTTGGAGATCCTGTTGGTGACCTTATCAAATTTGACGTCTTCAACATGACCGGACCGTTTGATGACTCTCATACTATTAGTATTACAGGTGTATTTTTTAATTAACATTTAAAATCGACGCTACGAACGGGTACAGGGCCGGCGGTTTCGGCATAACGATTGGGCTGAAGGAAACTCGTGTTGACGAAGAAAGAACCTTCTACACCGGGTTTGGATACAGGAGGGTAGGATGCTACGAAGCAGTTAGGAGCATCGCAGATGGGCTTTTCATAGTTGCATGGTTTGGTACCGTAAGCTTCATCGAAGTCGGCGGCGATCATTTAGTATTTACATATACTTTTTTTTCCTGGATTATATTAAATGTGTGACAGACTTCACCTGAATTCTATCAAACAGACACCAACGCCACTGAACACCTTATTCTTTTCTGATTATAATACCAATTTACTTCAGCGCGCCGTTCGTCAGTCGTTCAAAGATAAGACGGGTGTAGCGATCGATTACCAAAATAAAGATGACATGTTTGCTATCATGCGAGCTGTGTTTATCAACAATGCTGGTAATCACGGGACAAATGTAAACGAGCAGGTAAAGTTCATGAATGAAATGGTGATTAAAACAGCACTGTCTCAAATTCAATCGGGTGTATCTCAGTTTATGGGGTATATGCGAGACATAGATACAATGGCTATACCTCCAACACCTCCCGCGAATACGAGTACATATGGAATGAAGATGGATAAAAGTGATAAAATTGGCGTTTAAAGCTTAGAGTTGTATATATTTTAAGATGGCGTCATTGAACTATTACAAAGCAGAAACAGAGAAAGTGTGTAAAATGAAGGGGTGGGACCGTGCTGAAATCAATACTGTATGGCTTCTTCTTTCCGAGGAATTTGGAGAACTTGCGTCAGCTATACGACAATCGAAGAAAACGTTCAAGAAGACGAACATGAAAAAAGATAAAGGTGTCGACATCATGATGGAGATGGGTGATGTATTTAGTTATCTTTTTCAACTCGCACACATGTTGAATATTGATCTCGATAAGATGTGGGACGAGCACGGAAAGAAGATGGCACATAAAAAATATATATCGTCATAGTATAGAAATGAGTAAGCATATGATCAGTGACGAAGACACTATCAACGATGTGAATCCTTTCGTTCAGCGTGATTTTTCATTGCCTGGTGCTGTTGGCAAACCCCATCCGTTCCAAGAATTTAAAGAGGGGATTGATGTTGATGTTCACAGGGTAGAAGAACCTCATATATGCCAGTATGGTATAACGTCTGGTGACAAAACTATCGACATGTGCCGCCCGTCTGATCAGACATGTCCCTTATCTAGACCTCTTTATCCAGGAAGAAATATAGATATGGGTGTTGATAATACAAATAAAAAGTCGCTTAGATTGATGGTAAGTGAAATGAAAACACTTGATATGTTAACTATAGTCCTTTTAGTATCTATAATTCTGACTCTATCGTTTGTAAAACGTTAAAAAGTTTTTCGAGACGAAATTCATTTCTACAGTTGTGAATAATATCCGGAAATGTGTACATACACACTTCCTTTACAAAATTCTTTTGCCATGCGCATCGAATATTTATGTTAGGTGGAACAAATGTTGGATCTAAAATTTTAATAGCATTCATGACACGGATGAGTGAGAATATATTTTTATTTTCACATAAAACATTATCCAATTCGATGACAGCCATAGACCTCCTGGTAGTCATCGTTTTTTCAACTTTTGTGTTTAGAAACTCTTCGTAACGTAAATTCTCACGCTTATAAATCAAATCGGTCCATCCACCCACTGGAGAAGCATCGAAACATTCGGCTAAATTAACATATCCCTCACCTTCGCGATACGTTGTATATTTTATTTCGATACATGGAGCGCCTGTTTTTATGTTCCTAAAAACGTGTGCTTCTTTAACGAAGGAAGGCATATTTACACTCTGGCTTAAAAGCAATCTTTTTCTCTAAATTACTTAAATCTTTTGCCTTTTTAACATCAATACCAGGACATGTATGTTTTTCGAGTTGAATACATTTAGGACAAAATTTACCATCACAATATGCACAGTCAATCGGAATTCCACACTTCTTTTTACAATTCTCACACGGCATCTTCTTAATAATACGACGTATTTTTTAACTTAAGTCAAAACACAACACATGTAAAACCATGTAAAATGTTTTCATCAATCGCGAACAACACGTTTTCATATCTTCTAACGCTCGATGAATTCAGGTGTAAGTATCCAGAGCATATCCAACCTTCGTGGATTAAGTTGACAACGATTACGATGGTTTCTTCATTCAGTAAACCTATTAACGTGGATAAGATTCGCACCGCTTTTGAAATGTCGCCGGTTAATCTACATCGTGAAAACAGTGAAGAATTTACGACATGGAAACTTAAACCAACCACGTTTTATAATCAGATCACACTTACATACGATGATTGTTACAGTACCAAATCAATCAAGATTTTTCCAAATGGGAGTATACAAGTCGCTGGGTGTAATGACATCTTTAATTGTAAGCATATCATTTCAAGTTTGGTGTATATTCTTCAGGCATTCGACCCGGAAGTTATTCCACCCGTCGATACGTTCAGGATTGTCATGATCAACTCCAATTTCAGTTTAAACTATAATATTAACTTGATGAAAGTGACGGAACATTTTGAAAAATATTCAGATGTGTTTAAAGTTTCGTTTGAACCAGATAGATATTCAGCTGTTAAGATTAAATTTAAACCGGCCGAGGATATGAAGGAAATTACGACGAGTATATTTGGGACTGGAAAAATTATCATCACGGGTGCGGAGACTTTAAAGGAAATTGTTTTTGCGTACAACATTATCAATTGTCACATAAACGAATGTCCGAACATCAGGGTATCAAAAGTACACGTCGAAGATCTGTTTAATGTATTTTCAGGATACAAAATTGAAGATGCCGTTAAAAAAATTAAATCACTCGGGTTTGAATCGTGGACAAACACGATTACCAATAGACAAATTAATTTCTAATTGTAATATAAAATGTCCCAGCGACTTGGTATGGCCGATGGCAGGTGTTTCACTGTAAGCAATTCGTCTAAACTCTACGACAATTTCATCATGTCCCAGAACGGTATCAAACCCGAGGACAACTATTCTTTCCGCAAACTTCTTCAAGCGAAGGGTCCAGATGTAAACCCCGAGATGAAGCGTCAGAATGATGGTAGCGTGTGTGGGATGTGCGACTCGACGCTAAACCTCTCTAAAATCAACTGAGTTAAAATTTCAAAATAAATCTGATATTTAAGATTATGTACGATGGAAACGTGTTCTATATGTCTCAACACAGTCAGGGAAACGCGACAGAATAAACCACTTAGATGTGGCCATCTTTTTCACTCTCACTGTATAGAGAATTGGAAACGACGAGGGCATCAGACGTGCCCGGTGTGTAGAAAGATATTCGATGGTGCGAATTGGAAGGTCACTTTAACGGTTCGAAACATGATTCACGATACATCGTACACCCAGGAATTAAGTGAAGAACTCGTATTCGATACACTTGATATAGTGTTTGATACCGAGACTGTCACAGATTTAGAAAGTCTACTTTCTGATTTTGGGATGAGTGTGTCCAACCTTGATCCCCTTGTTCTTAACACAGAATGATGTACAGTATTTATCATAATTCAGGCCAGGATAGTCTCTGGAAATTCTTCGTGGATCGGTTATCAACTTACCTTTGGCTCCGACAATCAATGGACCTGTAGCCCATCCACGTTTATGACTGAAAAAATTAGCTTTGAATACGATTATTTTACCAGGCTTTAAAACACTACAAGAACGCTTTATGCGAATCGTGGGTACTTTAAAGAACGTCGCAATACTTTCATGAGTATCACCTCTTTTCACTTTATACTCAGTTTTACTATGCTGTTTATAAAAATGAAAATCACCTTGGCATAAATAATCATTTGTCTTACACCCAGCTACGAACATCATTATCTTGTAATACGAAGGTTTACATTTTTCACCACCTTTAACAATATACACTTTATCAGGATTGTCAGCCACAACCATCTTTGGTAAATCACCACACGTTGTGTATGGTTTTTTTGTCGTCATATTAGCTCGCTCACCGGGTTGACTTTTCCAGGAGCGATATCTTTGGTAATCGTTCACTGCATAAGCGTAACAATTGTTATTATTCTTACCAACTTTACCACCCCACCTCTTCTTCGTGAACGTGTGTTCAGACCCTGATGTCGGGGGAGCCTTGCTCATTATATTACATTAGAAAAAAATGTTCACATGTAATAAATGATTAAAGACGTTATTAACGCCAAAACCGCCAAGGAAGCTACCATCGAAATTTTAATTTTTATGTTGGTTATTCTCGTGAGTACATTTCTCCTTCGTTTCACGTGGAACAATTCTCTGAGCAAGCACATCACGGTTCTTAAACCTATTAAGACATTCTTCGATGCCCTTCTTCTTTCCATCTCTATCCAGATTGTACGCGGTATTTAAACCTCTTTAAATCCAACAATCTTTTCTCCATTTGTGTGAATCATTGTCGGAAAACCGTCAACGCCAGCACACTCTTCCTTATCACAGTCGACAAAAGTGTAGGGTTTACCCTTCTCTTTCATGTATTCGATCTGTTTACGAGTCCATCCACAACCCATGGAGCCGTATACAGTCCACTCACCTTCTTCACTGAGAACATCGGTCGTAGTTTTTGGTTTTATGTCAAGAAAAATTTTCATGTTGATCAACAATAGTATTATCAAGGCGAGCATTATATATTACATTTATATTTTATTTCTTGTCATAGACAATGGTTTCACCCTCGTTTTCGTGAGACCTGGACGTTTTTTCTCCTTAGCCTTTTGTTTTTCAGCCGCCGCTATGATATTTGCGGCTCGTTTTATAGCCATAGCCTTTTCTATACTCGTTTTATTAGGTGTTTGTACCTTAGGCTGTGGGCGCTGAATCGGGATTGTGAATTTTGGTTTAGGTTTTGGTATCACGTTTTTTACACGTGTTTCCCCGGTAAAGAATGGTTTCGAAAGGATTAGCTCGAACCCGGGTAAATTTGGTTCGTGATCTTTTTTATTTTTCACGATTTTATCGGATTCTTCGCGATATCTCACACCTCTTAATCTAAAATCTTTCACCACGACTGACCGCCTTCCTAAATATTCACTCGGAAATATATTTTCTATAAACTTCCTTATCACAATATCTCTGAAGAATAGATTGTGAATGGTGTTTACAAAAAAATGAGTATCGTACATTTTATGAGAATTTTTAGATATTCCTAAATTTTTATAATTATTATAATTTACCAATGGATTTTTGATTCGTGGAAATTTTGAAAATCCAAAATCTATTATCACGGGTTCAATTCCGAAATTAGAAATTAAATATTTTTTATTTTCCAAATTAATTTGAATATTTTTCCGTGTAACTTTTTTTATCATAACGTTTCCGGCGTGGAGATCGTGATGTCTAAATCCCGGATATTTTTTATGAATCCTATACAAGTTATAAATAACCTGAACCATCACAGATTTAATTGCACCGGTGGAAGGTTTACTTTTTGCCCACTCGCGTAATTCTTTGCCAGGTATGTATTCCGAATACACAATTTCTTTTCCGTCGCAGTCTTTATAGTGATACATTTTAGGAACACCCATTCCTTCGAGTTTTTTTGCGATGGTAAATTCCATCTTCGCGGTTGGTAAATCTTCGTTTAACGAAATGTCACTTTCTTTGTATACGATGGGTTTGCTACACTTATCATCTACACATCCACGAAAAACGACACCATATTCCCCCCTTCCTATTTGAATAACACCTTTAGATATTGACCCGTTGTTGTATGTGCGCCATAAATGTTTCGCCGGAGAACACGACTTCTTACCTCTGAGAAGTTTCTTTACTTCGGCGTTCATTATTATATTCGTAAGAAGTTTTTTCAACTTACCAATATGGATTTTTATTAAAATATAGACTATCGTTTACTCGTCAATCTCACAATCTTCATCCTCATATTCGTCACTCGCATCATCCGTTGCGGCAGCTTCTGTGTTAACACCCTGAAAGGCGAAAGACGGGAGCTTCTGAGACCTCTCACAGAGAACCTGTGATACTCGTACACTCACACCAAATTTGTTATCGATGAACCAAATCTGATTGAAGTCTACGATGCACATACACTTTTGTCCCTTTTCGATGCTATCTACGGGGACTGGTTTCTGAGACATATCATACGCTTCCGCTAGAAACTCACCAGTGGGTTTTGTCATGAGTTTAAGCTTCATGGTAGATGGATATTCGTCCTTACCGGGTCGGACGAGGGGCTTGTAAAGAGCTTCTTTGATAACTTCGATGTTATACTGCTTACCGAGCCACTCTTTGGAGTTTTCGGCGACGGTTTGAATAATCTTCTGATCCAGTTCATGAAGTTTGTTCATAAGCGTAACAGCCTCTTCATTGTCACGATCAAAAGAAAGATCAAGAGAATAGGATGTCTTGTTGGTAGCCTCATCAGTGAAAGCACTCAGACCAAAAGGAGATCGCATGAAAGGAAGCTGAAGATACAGCTTCTTGTTGCCTTGCGCGTTAATGTATACGGTTTTTCCACCATTCTTATTCTTCTTCATGTTAGAAAGAACGACGGTGTTGGGATCAAATTGCTCATAACGCTGAATAATAGTAGACATGTTTAGTTTCTTATACATCTTATACGTGAGCAAACTTTAAGTATATTTTTTTTCTCAGACTACAATAATAATATACGATGGGTTTGTTCAAAGATTGTGGTTGTGGTTGCGGTGGTAAAAAGCAGGAACAGAAATTAGCAATTTCTCTCATGGCGGCGCTCGTGTTCTTTATTGTTGCGAACCCCGATACGTACCGTCTCATGCGTGCGATACTCGGTAAGTGGGTATCTGGGCCAAACGGATGCCCTACCACTAATGGTTTGATTCTTCACACGATTGTTTTCATGTTCGTCACATGGGGTATGATGAATATTCGTAGTGAGGGATATGTACCCGATATCACGGGTTCTGAAACACAGGAAAAGAAGGAAGAAAAAGAAGAGGAACAGGAAGAGGAAGAGGAAGAGGATGTAGAAGATGAGGAAGTGCCAAAAGCACCCGTTCGTATGGCTGATGCCCCATCTCCTCTACCCGGTATTTCCGAAGAGCCTATAGGTATGTACGATAGTGGTACTGTTTTTAGTGGGATGGACATTTCGACAGAGATGGATATTCCCACACCCATAGAGATTGGTTCTCAAAAAATGAGTGTGTCGTGTGGTGACGGTAGTCGTCCGATTATCGCGTAATTAAAAATCTTCATCGAACGTTACATCTGTACTTTCGTCGATTTTACCATAATCACCCACGCGTTTTTCAAAAAAATTAGTTTTACCATCCAGGGAAATATTTTCCATAAAATCAAAGGGATTTTGAGTATTCCAGATTTTATTGAACCCCGCTTGTTTAAGTAACCTATCAGAAACATATTCAATATAATCAGACATCTTCTCCGCGTTCATTCCTATGAGACTACATGGAAGAGCTTCGATGATGAATGATTTTTCAATTTCAATAGCTTCACGTACGATATTATGTACAACATCTTGTGAAGGTTTATTCTTCAACATCTTGAATAATTCTATGGCGAATTCGAGATGAAGACCCTCGTCTCGACTAATTAACTCGTTACTAAAACACAGACCCGGCATGAGTCCACGTTTCTTTAACCAAAAAATAGCACAGAAACTACCCGAGAAGAATATTCCTTCGACACACGCGAAAGCTAATAGACGCTCAGAAAAGGGTCTGGAATTATCAAACCATTTCATAGCCCATTCAGCTTTCTTTTTTATGGGATCAATTGTTGTGATTGCTTCAAATAGACGCTTTTTCTCTCCACTATCCCTGATATATTTATCAATAAGTTTACTATACGTTTCACCGTGAACCATCTCATTATGAACCTGGTATGCATAAAACGACCGAGCTTCGGTTAATTGAACTTCATCGGCAAAGTTGTTGTTTATATTCTCAAAAACAATGCCATCAGAACCAGCGAAAAAGGCTAAAATATATTTAACGAAGTGTCGTTCATTTTCACTCATGTTTTTCCAATCTTCCATATCGGCGGATACATCAACTTCTTCAGCGGTCCAGTTCGACATCTGTGCCTTTTTGTACATGCTCCACAAATTTTCGTGTTCGATTGGAAACACGGTAAACCTATTCATGGTTGGTAAAAGCATGGGTTCGGCTTCATCTATATATTCTTGAAACGCGAAATAGTCGCCAATAATTTTACCGTTAATAATGATTTGTGGATACGTACATGCGGTGTTTCCACATTTTTCTTTGAGTTCGGATTTATCCACGTACATTTTCTTATATTCTAAATTCATATCTTTGCACATTTGTTCAGCATATTCACAGTATTTACAGTTTTCTTTCGAAAAAATTTCAACCCCCATGTGTGTTATTAGCGTATAATATTTTTGTGAGAAATCTTTATACAACATGCTTGTGTTTTCTGAAATTTGCCCTGGGGATTTGATAAAAGTTCTGGTGAATGTTGAAGAGATTGAAGATGAGATGTTCGCGAAGGTGGAAGAAAACCGTGACGACTATCTCATTGTCAGGTATTTTAACGAGACGACGTTGACATATAAAGGAGCTCGAATATATACATTGGAAACAGATACAAATCTTCTGAGAGAAGAGAGCTTATGCGAACATTTTACAGGGGGTGATACGATATTCACGTGTATAAGCGAAGAAGATAACATGTATGTAGTGTCGGGAGAAGAAGATGACGAAGCCATGAGTGTAGTTTACGATGATTCAGATGATAACGGTAGCGACATGGGTAGTTTTATTGTTTCTGATAGTGAAATTGAAGGTCGTATAGAACTTCCTCCAGATCATGAGAGTATAGACAAGGCGTGGAACGAGTGGAAGCCTCGAAGTGTTGGTTCTTCACGATTTAAGCAAATGGTATCGGAAATAGAAGAGCGCGCTCGTATTCAAATGGACAATGTCAATTTTTAAACTTAAGTCGAAGTGCGATATTCTACAAAATAAAAAAGACTCCTATCCCATAATGGATACTCAAACATTGGCTACTATTTGGTCCGATTTGGACCGCATTCTTACTAAACCAACAATAAAGCCGGTGGAAAACAATATATTATGTAACAACTGTTCAGGAGATAAATTGCTCACAAGAGAGGGAATGGTGTGTACCAAATGTGGTCTTGTCGATTCGGTATATATCGACGAATCTGCAGAATGGACGAGTGGTGTGACAGATGATGGACGTGTCTCCGATCCCGCTCGATGCGCCATCCCTACTACAAATCATGAACTTTTCTCTGATTCATGGGGAAAAGGTACGGTGATCGCAACTAAATATTCATCCGCGTATGAAACGAAACGTATGGCCAAAATCAATTTTCATAGTTCGATGAACCATAAAGATAGATCTTTGTTTCACGCGTATAAAGATATTGACGAAGCGTGTGTCGACGTTCCAGAAACCGCTTTGAAAGATGCGAAGACGTTATACAAAAAATTTAATGAAAATAAACTCACCAGAGGTGCGGTGCGTTCAGGAATTAAAGCTAACTGCGTTTTATACGCGTGTAGACTTGCTAATATTCCCCGAACAACCAAAGAAATTGCTGATATGTTTGGTATACAATGTAAAGACATCAGCCGAACAACTGCGATGTTTACAGAAACCATCCAAAATGAAAAAACTGAAAAGAATTATGTGACAAAACCTTTTGACGTGATGTCGCGTTTGTTGAATTCATTTGACGTTTCTCGAGAAGAACGTTTAAAATGTAACAAAATGTGTGGAGAATTAGAAAATTGCGTAGAACTAATGAGTAAATCACCGAATAGTGTAGCCACGGCTGTCATTTTTATTGTCATGAACAGTAAAGCGTCTAAAACTGAAATATGTGAAAAATGTTCAGTGTCTGTACCTACACTTAATAAAATAGTTACAATCGCAAAACGACACTTAGAGGATAAAATGTAATATCAAGTATAATGACAAAATTATTTTTGAGTACACCGTGTTACGGTGGACTATGTCTAGAAAAGTATATGAGAAGTATTGTCCGACTACAACTACTTCTCATTAAAGAGGGCATTCAACTCATGTTGGATACGACAGAAAACGAAAGTCTCGTACATCGAGCGAGAAACGTCTCAATTGGTCGATTCATGCAAAAAACGGATGCCGACTTTTTCATGTTCATCGACGCAGACATCGAATTTGATCCCACATCAGTGGTTCGACTTGTAAAATCTGGACACGATGTTTCCGTCGCCGTGTACCCAAAAAAGGTTGTCATGTGGGACCAGGCTAAATCGGCTATTGAAAATGGTGATACTCGTGATATGAGTTTATTGTCGTCGAGTTTGGTCGCAAACATCGGTGCGAAAAAACGTAGCGTTGTCGGTGGTTTCGTTGAAGTACTCGATGGTCCTACCGGGTTTATGGTAATTTCACGTAAAGCACTCGAACGAATGCACGAACACTACGGACCTACGTTAAACTGTAAGAATGATCACCAAAATCGAGATTTTGATGAATATTGTGCTCTTTTTGACTGTATGATTGACCCTGAATCACGACGGTATTTGTCTGAAGATTACGCATTTTGTAGACGTTGGCAACAGATGGATGGTAAAATCTTCGCAGATTGTAACACAACCTTGGGACACGTCGGTAATTTACCATTCTCCGGGTGTATGAAAGATAGGCTTAAGGCTTAGAATCTTTACTAATCAAAGTCATGATTATCTCCACAATCGTCGTGACACGTAGCAATTCTTGTCACGTAAAAACGTTACATTCTGTCTTGCGATTAAATATCATGTGTATGCGGAAGAATGGTATTCAAAATCAAGTCATTTTCGTAAACGATGATCCATTCGAAAAGGCGCGTATTATCGAAAAGCAAATGCCGATTTCTGATCGGGTATTTTTTATCGACTTCGGTATTCAAGTAGACGAAGATTCGATGGAAAACATTTTTAACGATAATGTGGGGCATAACATTATTGTATTTCCTAGTGTGAAAGAGGGCATCAATTGGGATATGTTTAAGGAAAAGGTTTTGAGTAAATCGAACGAACCTATACATCAGATGGGTCTTGAGTTTGACACGACACTTGGGAAACGTTTGGTTGGGGACATTTATCAAGTGGATAAATCTGATGCCAAATCATGGGTAATAATGTGTAAACCCACACTCAAGAAAATTAGAAATAATCGATACGGTTCATCTAAAGTTCCACCTAAGTTTGGTGCGATGTTTTCTAAATTTCAAGAATACGGTGTGAACATTGTAGCGTTTACGGCTGCTCGTCTGGTTAACGTATATCCTCACGAGTGTATCGGTAATATTGTCAATTCTGCTGGAGTTAAAACCACTTAAAGATTTAAATTAAAACATACAATATAATGCAACGTCTATCTGTAAATCGAGACGATCCTCTTTACACATATGCGATTTCATTCATGGAACACTACTGGGGATGTGTTGGTAAAAACATTTTTCCTGGCAGTCAACCCATCTCTATCGAGTTTAAACATTTTGATACACTCCGTAAAAATCCTTATGTTGTTTGTGAAAAGACGGATGGTACACGTTTTATGATGTTGACGTTTATGTTCAATAGTAAAAAAACGTGTGTATTTATAAATCGGGCTCTCGATATGTTTTTATGTCCTCTCAACTTTAGACGATGTATTTACGATGGAACAATTCTAGAAGGTGAAATGTACGAGGATACATTCATGATTTACGACATTTTACTGCATAATGGAGACATCATCGGTGACAAGGATTTTTTAACGAGATTGAAATCGATCGAAGCTGTAAAGAAATCCCTGACATCTCTAAAAAATGACCCGATTAAAATGAAAATCAAGACGTTTCATTTGATGTCCGATTTCAATGAATTTATGAATTCATATTTACCCACGGTGACACAAAATATCGACGGTCTTATTTTTACGCCGATTAACGAAACCGTAAAAACGGGAACACATGAAACCATGTTCAAATGGAAACCTCGTGATAAAAATACGATTGATTTCCAATTGAAAGAAAAGGGTGATGTATGGAGATTGTATGTTCAAGAAAGGGGAAAGCTTGTATTCGAATCCGAAATTCCAAAGGGTATGGTTCCGGAATACGCAAAACCATGGATGGAAGAGGGTGCGATTATCGAGTGTCAATACATGTTTAACGATAGTCCCATGTGGTGGAAACCATTGATGCGAAGATATGACAAAACATTCCCAAACGGTAGACGAACGTTTTATAGAACATTGGTAAATATTCGTGAAGATATTAAGATGGAGGATTTTTTAAATTGTACATCATGAAATAAAATCCACCCTCTTCAGGTAATTCGTGTTCACGTACATGCGCGTCGTTGATAAAAAACCATTTGGTTTTTCTTTTTATAAAACTTACGTAATGTCCATCATTTTGAATACCCGCGTGAATTGCGCATGCAAATAGTTCATATTCATGAGTATCTAGAATTAATTTTTCAATTATTTTAATATGACTTTTAGTATCGAACGATATCATTAACACTTGTGGAAGTTTTGAAAATATCATACGTGTAGTGGCAACGTTATACACTTTACCGTCCGTATCTTCAAAATTTTCTAGTACGTTCCATCTCGTACTATCTTCTAAAATCTTACCCATATCTTTCCCTTTAGACCTCACGACGTGTACGCTAAAATCTTCTTCATTCTCCGATTTTCCACCTGGCCAGATCGTTTCTTGTGTTTTTTTACCATACAGCCACGTTTTTATCTCGGGTTTACTTTTTTCCAAAATGTCGATGATGCACAATATCGCTTCTTGGACGTCGTGTTGATCGTCATTTTTGAATCGGGGAAATTCATTTTGAAACGCGTAGAGAAGTGGTGTGAGATCGAGGGGGCTTTTTTCATTTGACCAGTATTTTTTCAACAACACTTGATAAAATATCGTGAACATACATTTTCCTTCGTAAGGGTTTTTAAAAAAGTGATTCGTGATCACATGTACGTTAAATAGACATTGTATTGACGTATTAAAATAGCATGTGTTACATTCATTGAGGAAGCCCCTCATTTTATTGTTTTCGCGTAATAACTTTAATTAGAGAATTCAAACGTGTCATGAGTATAAATGTCTCAAGCAATTGGTATTGATCTAGGAACTACTTATTCATGTGTTGGTGTGTGGCAAAATGATCGTGTCGAGATTATTGCGAATGATCAGGGAAATAGAACTACTCCATCATATGTAGCATTTACAGATAGCGAGCGCCTCATCGGTGATTCCGCTAAAAATCAAACAGCAATGAATCCCCAAAATACTGTTTTCGACGCGAAGCGACTTATCGGTCGTAAATTTTCCGATAAGAAGGTTCAAGAAGATGTTAAAAATTGGCCGTTTAAAGTTGTTTCGGGTAAGTCTGAAAAACCGAGTATCGAAGTACAATTCCATGGTGAGAAGAAGTCGTTCGAACCCGAGGAAATCTCATCTATGGTTTTGACAAAAATGAAAGAAATTGCCGAAGCGTATATGGGAACCAAAGTCAAAGACGCGGTTGTCACGGTACCCGCTTACTTTAACGATTCCCAAAGACAGGCTACAAAAGATGCGGCCTCTATCGCAGGACTTAATTGTCTACGAATTATTAACGAGCCTACAGCCGCTGCCATCGCATATGGTCTCGACAAAAATAAAGATGAAGACAAGAATGTTCTTATTTTCGACCTGGGTGGTGGTACCTTCGATGTTTCCCTGTTGAATATCGAAGGTGGGATTTTTGAAGTCAAGGCTACCGCAGGAGACACACATCTCGGTGGTGAAGATTTTGATGCTCGTCTTCTCGAACATTTCGCACTTGAGTTCAAGCGTAAGCATAAAAAGGATCTCACTGGAAATGCTAGAGCTTTGCGCCGTTTGCGAACGGCGTGCGAACGCGCGAAGCGAACGTTATCCTCTACCACACAAACAGCGATCGAAATCGATTCGTTGTACGAGGGAATTGATTTTTTTACTACTATCACACGTGCTCGATTTGAGGAGATGAATACGGATCTTTTTAGAAAGTGTATGGATCCGGTAGAACAAGTTATCAGGGATGCAAAGATGGATAAATCCAAGGTTGACGAAATCGTGCTCGTCGGTGGATCCACGCGTATTCCCAAAATTCAGCAAATGTTGTCTACTTTTTTTAATGGCAAGGAGTTGAATAAATCGATCAATCCCGACGAAGCCGTCGCGTACGGTGCGGCTGTTCAAGCTGCCATTCTTTCCGGGGTTGATAATAGTTCTGTCCAAGATCTTCTTCTTCTCGATGTAGCTCCGGTGTCACTTGGTTTGGAAACGGCTGGTGGTGTTATGACTAAGCTTATTGAGAGAAACACGACCATTCCAACTAAGAAAGAGCAAGTGTTTTCGACTTATTCGGATAATCAACCCGCCGTATCGATTCAGGTGTACGAGGGTGAACGCGCTCGAGCGCAAGATAATCACCTTCTCGGTAAATTTGATTTGACTGGAATCGCACCCGCACCTCGTGGTGTTCCTCAGATTAATGTCGCTTTCGATATCGATGCAAATGGTATTTTGAATGTGAATGCGGAAGATAAGGCTTCTGGTAAATCTGAAAAAATTGTCATCACCAATGATAAAGGTCGTCTTTCCAAAGAGGATATCGAGCGTATGGTAAATGATGCCGAAAAGTATAAAGAAGAAGATGAGTTATATAAGAAGAAGGTCGAAGCTATCAATGGATTTGAGTCTGTCGTGTATAACACACGGAATACAGTTTCCGATAAAAATGTAAACATTACCGAAGAAGATAAAATTTTGGTAAATGAAACGATTAACCAGGCAATTTCTTGGATTGAAAATAATAAGACGGCGGAGATTGACGAAATTCTAGACAAACAAAAAGAGTTTAACGACACATGTGGGCCAATTCTTTCAAAGATGAATGCGAACGAACAACCTCCCGAGAAGGGCCCCACGATTGATGAGATGGATTGAACTTAAGTTACTTAGAAAAATAGCTAGTTTTAATATTGAAATGATGGACGTTAGACACATTACAGATTCCCTTTTTCCTCAAGTGCAACAATTCAAGGATGAAGAACATACGGAGATTGAATTACGTTTTGGAAAATTTAATGGTAATATGTTCGACACCAATCTCGGCAAGGCACAATTTGATTCGATTATGAACGGACTTTCCAAGTATACAGAATGGGATCAAATTATCGGTACCGAGCAAGAAGTTTTTTACAGGGAATGTGACGGTGTAAGAATTACCACCGAAGAAGCGACCGGAGAAGAGACTATCGTCCGAAAAGAACGCGTGATGAATCAGGATTTCAAACAAATTGAAAACGTACCGTACGATTTACGGTTTAGTATTTCAAAAGAGATTCCCTTGCCGGAAGATACCGATCGTGAAATGGATAAAAAAAGAACGAAGAAGCGCATTTCGTTTGTTCGCAAAAACGTGTCAATCGATATGACAATTTGTACGGGTGATACACATGACATGGATGCGGAAGATTCTCACACGTATCAGATTGAATTTGAGATTGTAGATCCCACGCGTGTAAAAACGAAAGATGATCTTTTTAAAATTTTACATAAAGTTAACGACGTTTTTATTATGTTGCGCAATACTAGATGATAGCACTGTTATTTGTAATATTAATACTCATGCTTTTGAGTAATTCAAGACAGAACACGGGAACTGAAGTGAGTATATTGGGATACAGGAGTCAATATTTTCACTTATCAGATGGCGCATCGAAAAAAATGTACGAAAACATGAAAAGTGACGGGTTTTCACCTGAAATGATCAAGAAGTTTGTCACGTTAGAAGATCGTTTACTTAAATTAGAACAACTTTCTGTGTGTTCGGGTTTAAGTTTACGTTACGAGGCATACGCTCTTTCAGATGAAATTAAAGAAACATTCACCGAGTATAAGTTTACATACCACGCGAAACATCTAAAACAAATTTCTGAACCACATAAACTTATAAATCGAAATGTAACATGTTAAATAAATACAAGAGTGCACGTCTATGTGACCCATTTTCCATGTATTTGATATGATCGTATACATGAATAATCAACCATGTATCATCAGGCATACGATTCATCTCAATCCATTTTTTCGCATCTTCGGCGTTGATAAAATCATCGGAACATAGAAATATTTTTTCTAAAAGTCCCATACCCAACTCATCAACGTCCCTGTGATACCGTATATATGAGACGATTGTATAAAATATCGCTTCTATGATAGCTCCGTGTACATGAGACGTCCATTTTGAAGGACCTTCATCTACATGGAACCCAGTTTTAGTTTTTGTAAATCGTACGAACAATTCACGTGGATCTTCCATATTAATACAAACGCGTGTATCCCTTTTATATTTGTTCGATTCTCGTACCTGCGGGCATGTCGCGCTTAATGGGTGACGGTGAATTCTTTTCCATCAAGTTTTCTAATTCTCTATTAAAGTTATTCTGTTTTTTGTTTAGTTCCGCTCTTCTCTCAAGTTTCCACATTCTCACAGTGTCTCGCTTGATCACATTTGCTTGTGTTTTTTTGAGAACACCATCCTTCGTGGTGAAGTCGGGATTTTTGGATGCGGTATTTAATTTTTGACGCATGAGTTTTAAATTGGAATCGAGGGGTGGCATGACATTTTGGTACTGGTTCGTCCACCTAGATCCGTATAACTTTTTAATGTTTTCTCGAATCGTGTTGTTGGTGAGACGTCGTTTAACCAGTGTTTCATTTCTCTTCGCATTTTGAACAGCCTGTCGCGCTTCGCGTTTTATGCTAGAAGGCGCTCTCGGTGCCGGTTTGGGTCTATTTAATTTTCCGCATATTGTTTTTACGGTATCCGTCTCAGATACAGGAATTCCTCTAGCAATCGCGAGTTGGACAAGTTCTTCCTTTTTGTGAGCCAGGCAGGGTTTAGACCCTATTTTGAAAGATCCGTACACTTTACTCTTAATTTTACTACAGAGTTGATCTTTCGTTGTCTTACTCGTCGCATCGACGATACCAAGTTTATCGGCAATTTTTTTAAGTTCTGGTTTAGGTAACGACGCACACTTTTTATCTTTAATTTTTATTCCGTTTTTACCATTTTTGTATACCGTATTATTGTAGTATGTGATATTTTTGTTAATATTTACGTTTGTCGTTTCGTTATTATTTTGTTTTCGCGTCTTCTTAACTACGGGAGAAGGTGTGCGAGTGTTACTAATTTTCAAGAATCCCGACTTATCAAGTCTTTTCACGAGATCTTTCGCGGTCGTTTTATAAGCTTGACGCACCTGATTCATTGTGATTGTCGTGAGTTCCCCTTTTTTCTTGGGTTCGGGTTTAACGATTTGAAATTTACCCGTCTTATGTATGATAAAACGAACACGAGACGAAGCGTTTTTTGAGGGTGGCCAGTTGATTATGAGTTGGGGTGAAAGTTCGGGTTCGTATTCTACGACTCGTGAAAATTCTTTGGCTATACCAACTTGATTTACTATCGCGTTTACTTTAAACGTCGATACAAGGTTTACATACTTCATCGTGTTATATAAAGGCTTATACTTGTTAAGAAATGTATCAACGATATATTTTCTGAGTATTTCTGGTTGATTAGCATCGTTATTTAAAAACCCACTCGCTATCTGCATCTTACCATTTTTGTAGACTTTGATAAGAAATTTACGTTCTTCACTCCCACTGAACACATATCCATCAATCTGGGCGGCAAAATAATTATGTTTTTTCGCATTTTCGTTTGATGGTGTTACCCTGGCCGTGTGCTTAGCACCAACCTGCATACGCCCATACAGAAGCTTGATTTCTTTCACTTCTATTCCGAGTCCGTTAACTGTTTTGCGCTTATGTGGTTTCTTGAATAAAACCGGAACGACATCGAATTTGAACGCACCATTTTTAGCGTCTACGTTTACATACGCGTTATACACACCAAACTGTAAAGGTCCCGTGACTAGTTTCGTGTTATTCATGAATCGATTGACTGCGCCGCTGTTCGCGAGGAAATTATTTAAATTGTTAGACCCGCTCATATGTTATGCTGATATTTTTTTAATGATCGGTTCCGTATGATCCACTATTATCTATGTCGACGATGTCGAGACCGAAAATAAAATCCTGGTTGTCGTACATATTACTTTTGTACACCTGTGTGTCTCTACGCACGACGATGTCTCTCGAACTAAAAGGTCCAACGTAAAAGTCGTACGTGAACCTCGGCTTTCCGAGATGGTTGTTATTACAATATTCATTAAACCGAGAGATGAATGCCGATTTCGGACAGAATGCACCTTCTTTGATGATGACATCCGGTGACTGGAGAAAGTTTTCGAGTGTACTCGCGACGATCGCAACCTGTTTTTGGATCGCGTGAAAATATTCCGGTACAACATTCCAAATGTCTTTGTTCGCGTATTTCTGAGAATATTCGAGATACCCTCGCACACACTTTTGTAAAATTGCCGGAAGCTCAGCTTCGAGTTTCACTTCTAATGTCGGATCAGCCTCCTTCACCTGCTTACCGAAGTTCACCGTAAGCATACGTCGCAATACACTTCCAGAATTATCTTTCCAGTTTGGAACCTCGTTTCCACCCAAAATACCCGGGACGGTCCACTCGAAAGATTTAGCCTTCTCGTGTTTAATTGCGATCGAAACGTCTTCTCCGCTCACAATAGATTGAAACTCAGCTTGCTCGAGTGCCAAATCACCCTTCACCTCCGGTGCGATAAACATGAACGCATCATAAATAGACGACAAACCGAATTTTCTTTCTACATTGTTCGACAATGTGCGAACATCGTCCGTACAGTAAAACTTACGAAATACTTTCGTGATGAGTGTAGATTTACCCGAACGCGCAACACCTTTCAGAAATGGAATACATTGCCATCCATCCATCTCGTTCACGTCAAAGCATAGACGTCCACCGATAACAAAAATCCACTTACATACCTCTTCTTCAAAGCTCTGATACTCCAAGATCGAGTCAAAGTGGGGTGTAGGAATGTCGTACCAGTTTTCAATCGTACTATAATCCGGAAACTCTTGCTCGAAATACTTGGAACTGACAACAGTCTGATCTAACGCCTTAAACTCTTTCGATTCGTACGTATAGAATGACGCGTGATACAGGCCAGTTTTATCGGACCACTCTTTTCCAATGAAAATACCGTTGTTAAACGACCAAACGTGTCGGTTTTTAACAATATCTGGAAACTGCATATCCATACACTTTGTGAGATGTCTTATGACGTCTGCGTGTGCCGAACCTCTCGATGTCAGATTTTTCCAAAGTTCGAAAAATCGTTCTTTTTTTCCGACACTATATACGTATTCTTCTATGCTTTGAACAGTTTTCCATGCGCGCGTGGAAGCTCCCTCGGGAGTCATAATCTGCGCACAACAATTTCCTTTGTACCGTTTAATATTTCGTTCGTAAAGATCTCGGAGTGTTTGAAGAATGGCTTGTTGATATGGTGATAGTTCTTCGACATTAGTTATTGTAGATGTTCTAAAAATAGATGGATCCGATTCCGGATTAATCGGAACGTATGTAGGATTATTGATTCGTTCGTTAATTCGAGCGTTACGAAAAACGATCTGCCAGGCATCATCTACCTGATCAATCAAGCGATTTACCCTAACGGATAGTTTCATATCATTGTCATCTTCCATATCCATCAAATTTAAAGTTTCCGCTCGGTGATAAATATCACACAAACGATCGTGCATGCGAGTATACTTACCGGATACACGTTCGATATCAATCGCAATGGGAAGACCATCTTCGGTCAACTCATCTTGTGTGAAAAAATTATCGTATCCGATACGTGAAGAAAGGTACCTGTTGTTCCGTTCGTTAATTTTCCATTTTTGTTCCAACATTGTCAACATCTTCATAAGCTGATCAGTTGAGAATGTTTGAATTTGACTCGTCCACATAGCACTGTTGGCATCATCGTGGTTGGCGTCGCCGTCAATGAAATGAGTCGGCTCGCGCATTTTATATTATACGATTCATTTTTCTAAGCTCGATTTTCTTTCTGAAGGAGTGATAACATTTTCACCATAATTTTATTTTGGATTTCTAACTGGCGACCCAAGTTTACCAGAGCTGTACACACCGTATCACCTTCGGGTGTCATCAGGGTGGAACCAAGTAAACTCTCCAGCGTGATGTAATCATCTTCGTCGTCTTCGTATTGAGTCAGATCAACCTCTTCAACCTGCTCAGGATGAGTTTCTATATCGGCTTCTGATTCGGTTTCAGATTCAGATTCGGGTTTGGACATTATGTAGTATATACAGGAAAAATAGGAGCGTGTTTTTCGCGGATGAAAAAAAATGTTGGTATATAGTACAACAAACAACAATGGCCGGTGGTCTTATGCAACTCGTCGCTTACGGTGCCCAGGATGTCTACCTGACTGGCAACCCCAAGGTTACTTTCTTCCAGGCGGTCTACCGCCGCCACACCAACTTCGCGATGGAGAACATCGAGCAGACTGTCAACGGTACCCCCGCGGACAACGGTCGCGTCTCCGTCACCATCGCGCGTAACGGTGATCTCGTCTCTGACATGTACATCGAGCTCAAGGCTAAGTCCGGTCTCGCGACCGGCACTGATACGGCGAGCGCCGATGCCTGCTGGGTCGCCGAGCGTGCCGTCAAGGATGTTGAGCTTTCCATCGGTGGTCAGCGTGTCGACAAGCACTACCAGAAGTGGTGGCGTCTGTACTCCGAGCTTTACCTCGATGAGTCCAAGAAGGCGAACTGGGGTAAGATGACCACCGCGGTTGACTCCCAGGTGTTCCTCCCTCTCATCTTCTTCTTCAACCGCAACCCCGGTCTTGCGCTTCCCCTCATCGCGCTCCAGTATCACGAGGTCCGTCTTGACTTCGACCTCACTAGCCAGTTCAGCACCCACACCGATAACTCCACCTTCAAGGTCTTTGCTAACTACATCTACCTTGACACCGAGGAGCGTCGCCGCTTCGCCCAGAAGGGTCACGAGTACCTCATCGAGCAGGTTCAGCACACTGGCACTGACACTGTCACCGCCGCCGGTGGTACCAAGCAGGTCCGCCTCTCGTACAACCACCCCGTCAAGGAGCTCGTCTGGTGTCTCTCCACGTCCGACGACCAGCAGGGTCTCTGGAACTTCACGACCAAGTCTGACGACGATGACATCGTCCTCGAGTCCGATGCTACCGCCATTGAGACTTCCAACTGCTTCATCCCCACGGCGCTTTCGGGTGCCCCCATGATAAAGGTTGGCACGACTGGCGGCACGGACAAGTTCACCGAGGAGGCTGTCGGTACCGTCGACACCTTCAAGCTTGTGCTTAACGGTCAGGACCGCTTCAAGGAGCAGTCTGGTAAGTACTTCAACCAGGTTCAGCCTTTCAACCACCACTCCGGTTCTCCCTACGCCGGTGTCTACTCGTACTCTTTCGCGCTCAAGCCCGAGGAGCACCAGCCCACGGGCACGTGCAACTTCTCGCGCATCGATAACGCGCAGGTTGCCGTCAAGACCACCTCCGGTAACGCCGGCGCGACCAACCTTAACATGTTCGCGGTCAACTACAACGTCCTCCGCATCCAGTCCGGTATGGGCGGTCTCGCCTTCTCCAACTAAATTGTTGGTATCGGTTTAATAAAAAAAATATATGAATATTACAAGAATATGAACGCGACTGTGACCGTATTCATATTATTGTTAGCTTGTATAACAGCTATATTAGTATTAAGGGGTGGTACACCCGATGCAGATCCGGGTGAAGAAATCGAAGATCTTGGCATAGAAATCGACGAAGAAACTAAAAAAATTTTAAAAGAACTCGAGGAAGAAGAGAAAAAGGATCAGACGTTAGATTGTGAAGGTTCTTGGGGTGATTGGTCAGAGTGTACTGTAAAATGCATAAACCCCGAAGATGAGAATACGAAAGATGGTGGTACCAGGGAACGAACATATAAAATAGAGCGTGAAGGTGGAATATTTGGAAATTCGTGCCCCCATAAAGATGGAGAAGTAGAAACAGAAGTATGTAACAAAAAATTGTGTCCCGTCGATTGTGTACAGGAATGGTCTGAATGGTCAGAGTGTACTAAAAGGTGTATCGATCCGTCGAAGTTGGATAAATCTCCGGGTACGCAATATCGTTCATTCGACACGTTGGTTTCTGCTCAAGGTGACGGTAAAGCGTGTATAAATCCTACACCTCAGTACAGAACATGCGGAAAAGATACATGTAAGTTCGCAAAGGTCTCATCTACTAAACGACCACATCTTTCTTCATCCACCCAGGACCGCTGGGATTGGCTGCCATCGCGTCGATACTACCAGGGAAAATCGGGGTGGGAAGCGATAATGTCTCTTTACTCGGGTGATGAACTTGATGATGAGGTTGGGAGAGAAATTAATAGATCTTTTATGTCTAAATACACGAAAACGGACAGTGGCGCTCCCGGTAACCCTCGTGTGTTAGCATGTGTGAAGCGTGTTAAATCGGGGATTCAAGCTCGGAGACTTCAAACAAATTCATTAGAACCGAGTGATATATTCGATGAATGTTCTAAAAAGTGTGAAGATATTGATGAGTGTGGGGGATTTTCTATATTTCCAACGAAATTCGATAGTGCCAGTGTTAAAGATCTAAACAGTTTAACGTGTCATTTATATTTTAATAAATGGCGTCAGTTCGGTGAACGCGAAAACCCGAACGGATCGTGTACACGTCCATGGTCAAGTGGAGCGAATGAAGATTGTACAGTTGATTACACTGACGAAGCTTTAAAAAATTCGTTATCGGATATAACTACATACAAACACACCGTTGGACCCATATTAAAAGAAAATCAAGATATTAATGTAGAAAGAAACGCTTCTACCGGTAAGCTTCAATGGGTATTAAATTCCGGTGAAAAAACGGTTGATATTGACGGTAAATCATATAGAGTGTTTTATGATGGTTTAACCGATCATAATAGTGGAAGTGGATTTAATAATCTTTTAAGAAATGTTTACATAAAGATGGAGGATGAAAATGGGAACATTATTCCCATGACACTCACAGATCCTGAATATCCAAGAGACGGGTGGTATGTGGAACTTCCACGTTCCGAGAAAGAAATAGAAATATTGGAAAAGGCTCGTAAAATATACGGGTTTTACGTAAAACCGGATGTGTATGAAGATGGATTACCAATTGATCGTGAAACTGGTTATCAAGGACGAAACAATGTGAAATGGATCGGTTTTGGTGGAACACGTGGTGAACTTGGTTACGATCCCGATGAATGTACAGGAGATAATCTAGAATATTCATTTTTTTAAAGTTTCACAAAAATGTTTTTATATAATAAGAAGCATGGCTAAGGACAACACACTTGTTATTATATTAGTACTTTGTGTATGTTCCATAACGGCCGCTTTATTGAGGGACGTGTTGAATAAACGTGCTCAACTTTTAGAAAATGGGAATGACGAAGAATTCGATTTAAACATACTTGATGGAGGTAAACAGGATTGTAAAGGTAAATGGACAGAGTGGTCGGAATGTTCTAAATCGTGTGGAGGTGGAACCCAAAAAAGATTGTTTTTGACGAGTATGTTACCGTTTGGAGGAGGTCGCGAATGCCCACAATCTCCCGAAACTCGGGCGTGTAATGAAAAGGAATGTGATCGGGATTGTGAGGGTGAATGGTCAGGGTGGACGGAATGTACTAAAAAGTGTAAAGAAAAATATGGACAGTATGGTGTTCAAACACGAACATATACGGTCAGTCAGGAGAGTTCTGGGAATGGACGCGCGTGTCCCAAAAAACAAATCGAAGAGAGATATTGTAACATGAAAGATTGTCCAGAAGGTTGTGATCTTAAGGGTGTGTGGGAAGAAAATTGGTCAGGGTGTGATCAAGACTGTTGGGATGGAATAAAGGATGGTGGACGATACGGAAACCAAACAAAAAAATTTTTATATTCGGGAGACATTGGTCAATGTCCGGTAAAAGAAACTAGGTTGTGTAATAAACATAGATGTACGAATGACTGTATGGGAGAATGGCGCGTGTTACCAGGTGCACCCAGTTCAGGTGCTGGTAATCTCATACATAATGGTAGACTTATGTGTGGAGTACCGGGGCAACCCGATTATTTTTGTGGTGCTAAAAAATGGCATCAAACCGCAAAAGCTGTTACCGACAGTAACGGTGTGGGTAAGTGTGTAACATCCGGTTGGGATATGGGTGGTGATAAGGAAGCAGGCGACCTCGCGGAAAGTGACTGGGGTGAAGGAGGCGCGTCGTTAGACATGAGTGAAGATGAAACCTCTATAAGTATTGGAGAGGGTGTTATCGGTAGTTACAGGGAAGATATTGAAGTAAAACCGGGACATCAAAAGTATCACATTCGTAGTTCAGAAAGTGACGCACTTAACAAAAACTACGATCCCATGTGCACATTTCACACAGACTTAAACGGACGTGTCGCCATTTTTCATAGCGAATATCCAGGGGGTGACTGTTAAGTTAAATTATTTTGATTGTTAATAATATGAATATATTGATAATATTTATATTATTAATATTGATAACCGTGTTCGTGATCGGGGGTGGTATTTACACGACGAACAAGGATAAGTTTGATCCAACCAAGTCCCTGTTTGAAAATATGTTGAGTGTATTAACACCACCTAAAGACGATTCGGAAGTTCAGAGTGATGAATCGGTGGTTGAGGAGACTATTGAACCACCCAAAGCAGAACCGATCGTCGAAGCTATGATAGATGACGATGAACCCGCACCCGTAACGGAAGACGGAAATGTGTTATCTCCTGTGGGAGGACCACCCCCGTCTGTAGGTGAAATTGCCAAAACAGTTCCCGTCGTTACGTTAATCGAAGACGAGCCCGAGGAGCCCGAGGAGAAACTATTCCAACCAGATTGGCTTAACATGGATGGAACATTCAAGAATAATAATTATTATCGCACGGTAAAAGGAAGAACACCCCTTCCATATAATATCCCTTATGTTAAGGACATGAT
Organism: Dehalococcoidia bacterium; assembly: GCA_002699555.1. Taxonomy (GTDB): domain Bacteria; phylum Actinomycetota; class Acidimicrobiia; order Acidimicrobiales; family MedAcidi-G1; genus MedAcidi-G1. The sequence goes on along the minus strand of PABN01000095.1, from coordinate 25,269 downwards.
CGAAACCGCATCGGGTAATTACTTGGCAAATATGGAACAACAGCCATGTGATTATTTAGTAACAAATTTCATTAATTGGGTAAAACCGAATTTAGAAACTTCCGAGGTTGAAAGAATTGTACAATCGTGTAACGCGGGTTGTAAAACGCCATTTGATAAAATCAGAAGAATATATGATAATTATGAAGGTGCATACTTTATAGATTCTCGTTGTGAAACGCATTACGAAATACGAGAGCGACGAGCAAAGAAAATAACGTCTGTTGAGGAAGAGGCGCTTCCACTCATACCAGCTTTGAAAGAAAAATTATACGGGATTCGACCTGCGAGGATGAATCCAAACGGAAATGATCAATTTCCCATACGAAACTTAGTATCAGAAGATTATTTTGTACACTGGGGTTATGGACTAGTTCAGAAAGTTAAATATTTATTAATAACTTCGAAGTTAAAAGATTTTTATAAAGAGACTGGGTTACCGTGGGATTATTTTCTTTATGCTATAACGGGAGTTAATCCGAGGAGACGTGTTAACCATTTTCCAGCAATGAAAATTCCCGATTTATTAACAACTTCGGAACCAACTCGAATACCACCAATAGACGACGAAGAATTTTTTTACAGCAGCGGCGGGATGAATATAAAAGGGGAACGAATTGGCAAAAAACCCGAACTACCACAGTGGGTTTATGATATGGATGGCGGTGCAAATCAACGAGTGATCATGTTAACTAAATTTTTTAATGATAATTGGGATATAAACGGGTCCGATACAGATGAAGCATATGTCAACAATGTTGGTGTACCAAAAACCCCTATTCTTCGCGAAATGGTCATTAAGATTAAAGAATTAGGAGCAAGTGAATACGAAAAGTTGAAACCAAAAAGAGATGAGGCTGCGGCAAAACGGGCGGAGGAAGAAGCGGCAGCTGCGGCAAAACGGGCGGAGGAAGAAGCGGCAGCTGCGGCAAAACGGGCGGAGGAAGAAGCGGCACGTTCTGTGCCATGTGGATATTCAGACTGGAGTGAACCTCGTTATGATTGTTTGGTCGGGAAAAAGGTAAGAGAGCGGACGATTGAAGTTGAAGGACGGAATGTATCTCTAGATCAGTTATGTGACTATAACACACTAGCCGAGGTTTTGGACGATAACGTTACCGTTGACTGTGTTTTAGGGCCTTGGGAAGATGTAACTGGAGAGACGTGTAGTGATACCGGATACTATTACAAACAACAACGTAAAATAATAACACCCCCTAAAAATAACGGTAAAGCGTGTGGGGATATGGAGAGAGTGGGTAAGTGTGAAGATGATTGGTTTATAGGGACGAAACCGAAATATTGTGTACTCGACGAAGAAAGTTTGAAAGCGTATAAAGACCTGGTACAAGCTGAATTGGATGCTGGTGGTGAACGAAGAAATAGAATCTTACACGCAAAGGGACATGCAATCGGTTGGAATTATCAGACGGGGGTGACAGTGAGTGACCAGGCTTGGCTTGCCGACGAGGCCGGGCATTATGAAGAAACAATGAAGAGAAAGTGTGCGGAAGCACAGACTCTGAGCGAATGTATGGATGAATCGAGAAGACCGAAACGGTGGTGGGAAGATTCAGATGGATCGAAAGTGAATTGTGGTGGTTTTAAATCGAGTCTTTTTGACTGTTCAGGGAGATATATCGACCCGCTCCCACCAAAGTGGTATGGTAAGCTACAAATGTGTAAAACCTCATCTTTAACCAATCGAGAAGATGATGTTACTAAGTATAAGGAGAAATACGTTTCTAAAAAAATTGTAGGTAATCCGGAAGATTGGAAATTGAAAGAAGGGAAAGGACCACCCACCGATACTGGGAGCACAAAGTATATGAACGCGTGTGTATATATAGATCGTAGTGACGCACGAGGTAAATTGTATTGCGATTACGATGATAAATTGCGGATAAATAAGTGTAGGGACTTGAAAGAGGGTGAGTCTAGTAATGTTAAATCTTATTGGAGTTCCATCAACCGTAACACGGGTGGTAGTAGCGGTGGTAGCGGTGGTTATACTCCTCCCACCGGTGGTCCCGTGACACTTCCCGTCAGTGGTCCCGTGACACTTCCCGTCAGTGGTCCTCCCACCAGTGGTAGCGGTGGTCGCGGTGGTCCCGTGATATTTCCCGTCAGTGGTCTTCCCACCAGTGGTCGCGGTGGTCGCGGTGGTCCCGTGACACTTCCCGTCAGTGGTTCTTGTCCTCCAGTTATGTTAACGTTATATTATAGCGGACTGCTCGATACTGACTATTGGAAAGATTTGTATAAAAGATACTCTAGTGAATACTCGATTTATACGAAACTAGGAAGGGGAGATAGTATATCTTCTAATAATGTTCAGATATATATTAATAGGTATAANAGAAANNNCANANCAGAACAGTGGAAGCACAAAGACAGNCTTTCGGAACAAGAACTAAATGATAAAGNTCAAAAATATAAACTTTTGAAAAGTAGATTTGAAACATACGCTAATTGTAGGTTATACGGTAGTATTCCGGTAACAACTTATATTAGTAAAATTGACTATGTTATTAAAATATTCGAACCGAACAGCCAATAGTTGCCCACTTATTTGAATATAAATGTAACATAAAGATTAACACACATTTACATTAAATGAACCCTTCGAACAAAAAACCCACTGAATCTCTAAACAGAATGAGTTATGAAGAACGTGAAAAAATGTACGCAGAAAAGCGTGCTCTCGCGGTAGAAAAGGCACTCAAGACTGAGAAGATTCGTTATCCGAATCGGAAGTAACTAGTTCGACGTGGTCCATCTCATAACAACATTGAGCAAACCCGTCATAGACTCGTAAACANGCGCGACAATAAAACATTTTACATTATTTGAATATAATTTTCACTTAAGTCGATGATGAATGTATGCAGAAAGTATATTCATCATGGATACTGTCGATAGTCTTCGAATGGTTATCGATGATCTCAAACGTATTCGTTCGAATTTGAATGACGATTGTAAAGAAAGTTCCGAAGAATATGAGCGAGTGATGGATAAATTACGCGGTCACAACGCAGTTAAATGTCTGCTATATGTATCACTCGTTATTAATACGTTTCTGATGTTTTATGTAAGAAAGGTGTTTTACGATATTGATCCGTATACGTTTTTGTGGATGACTAATCATACCGAAATGTAATCTAGTATAAAGATTTTGATTGTAATGACAATAAGATGAAGCTTCTTATCAAACGCCTTTCGGAAGATTCTATTGTACCTACACGCGCCTCCCCTGGATCTGTGGGGTATGATCTATATAGTACCTCTAACATGTTCATCCCACCTATGGAACGTGGAATTGTAAACACTGGTATTGCCGCTACTATTCCCATGGGTGTGTACGGACGTATCGCTCCTCGTTCTGGACTTGCTGTTAAGCATGGAATTCAAACAGGGGCGGGTGTTATCGATCCCGATTATACGGGTGAATTGAAGGTCATTCTGTTTAATCACGGAAGTGAAAAGTTTGAAATTAAACAGGGTGATCGCATTGCTCAACTTATTTTGGAAAAGTGTGAAACGCCTCTTATTGAAGAAGTTAATGCTATCAAGGATACTGAACGCGGAACTCGTGGTTTTGGATCTTCTGGATAAACATAATTAATTCGCAAACGCTATNCCTGCCATACCGTCTTTTATCCTCAAAATGTTATAATTGACTGTATAGGCACGCACAATATTACCATTCCTGGTACCTGTACCAGTGAGGTTAAGCTTCGCGTTATCGATACGCGAGAAGTTAAGAGAACCGCTGGGCTGAGAAGAGTTCATCTTTAAGCAGAAAGGCCACGTAAAAGTAGAGACGGTGCTGAGAGTCGCCGATGGAAGAGATGTGCAGTGCATCTCCGGGACGACGTTGTGGTGGTAGACGGGAGACATTTCCTCAAAGAGAGTGGTGCCGTTGATGTAGAGAGAAGCGCGGTCGAACGTGAAGTTGGTATCCCATTGCGAGTTATCAGCCTCGGAAGAGACGACGTGGATAGCCTTCGAGGGGTGGTTGAAGTAGGTGAGATCGATGTCGACATCGTTCGCAGACATGGGTTGAAACTGGGTCTGTGTGATGAGCATCTCATGTTCATTATCAACAAGCATCTGACGCTCCTCGGTGTCGAGGTACACATAAGTACCGTAGACCTTGGGTGTAGAACCCGGTTGAAAAGTACCCGACCCACCTCCATTACGGCACTTGATTCGCAGCTCGACCTGGTGGAACTGAAGCGCGGTGAGAGGGAGAGATTTGGTCCAATCTTCGGAGAAGAAGAAGGGGATGAGATAATGATCGGCGGCCGCATCAGTTCCCTTAGCGTTGTCGGAAACCTCGTCGAGAGTCACAGCACAACTCGCCTTAGCGCCATCTTGCTTGTAGAGTAAATTGTGAACACCCTGAATGAAAAGGGCGTCGAGGCGGCACACTTCCTGACCACCAATCCAAAGAGAAAACTCGGTCGTGCTGGTGTCGTCGGTGCTAAAGAAACCGGTACGCTGCGCACCACCGCGGCCGATGTTGGTGGCCTCGACCCATACATAGCTTAAAAGATCACCCTTTGTACGCAGAGGGATCACGACCTCGTTACCAGCGGCGAATGTTCCGACATAATCGAGACGCTCGGGTTTGATGGAAAAATTCGTGTGACGTTTGTAATTTTGGCGGAAAAAGGAAACCTGGGGGGATCCTGTGATGTAGGCATCCTGAGCACCCTTCGATACAAGATCAATTAATGCGGCTGACATTTATTAGTAAATGATATTAAAATTTTAGCTCGTTAACGAAGTATGGTCCAATTTCAGGTGTTGACGTGGGATGCTCGTGACGAAAATGACGAACACATTATACGTCTATTCGGTAAAACTATGAATGGTGAATCAGTATGTGTCACCACGCCGTTTGTTCCTTATTTTTTTATCAAGATTCCGTTAGGTTTGAGTGTAAAAACATTGGTGACGTGTATTGAACGAGTGTGTCCAGATAGTATTTCACACACGGATATTGTGAAAGCCAAAGATATGGAAGGGTTCCAGAATGGTGAAATTTCTCAATTTTTACAGGTATATTGTTCCGACTTGGCGACGCGGCGTCAAGTGAGTAATCGTTTACGTAAATCCATNAATGGGTTGAAGACGAAATTGAAAATATACGAATCGAACGTCGATCCTGTGCTGAGATTAATGCATCGAACTGGTATTCAATCTACGGGTTGGGTTGATACAGGAAACTCCTGTACGAGAGCGTTTCACGCGAACGTAGATATCGATTTACAGTGTAAAAATTGGAAACTATTAAAACCCATAGAAACGACTGATATAGCCCCATTCGTGATCGCGTCAGTTGATATTGAATGTTATAGTTCTACTGGGAAGTTTCCCAGTCCCCGTGTACACGGTGATGCTTGTTTTCAAATCGCGATTTCATTAGTACGATTCGGTGAAGACGAACCCTTTGATAAAACATGCCTCTGTTATAAAAACACAGATCCAAAGCTTGAAGGATGTACAATTACTAGCTTCGACACGGAACGTGATTTATTATTGGCGTTTTCTAAGTATCTTCATATTCATGACATAGACATCATAACGGGGTGGAACATATTTGGTTTTGATCTTGAGTATATCATGGAACGTGGTATGTTAAACAGCTGTCCTCTGACTTTTTTTCATATGAGTAAACTCAAAGGGTACACGTGTAATCTTACGAGTAAAAAACTTTCATCAAGTGCCCTGGGTGATAATGAATTAAAACTAGTCCCAATGCCCGGTCGTTTTATTTTTGATATGTTTCACGAAATCAAACGTGAATATAAATTAGATTCGTATAAACTTGATAGTGTTTCTGAAAAATATTTGGGTGATAAGAAGATTGATATGCCTCCGAAAGAAATGTTTGCGCGATACGTGGAAGCTGATCCTGTAAAATTGCGAGAAGTTGCCGAATATTGTATTAAAGATACACTTCTTCCACATAGACTTTTAACAAGACTCTGTACACTCATGAATCTTTTGGAAATGGCAAAAGCGACGTGGGTACCCCTGAGTTACCTGGTAGAGCGTGGTCAGCAAATCAAGGTGTTTAGTCAGTTGACGAAAAAGGCGCGTGAGATGGGATTTAAAGTTCCGACATACGAGTATGGATATACGGATAATGCGGGGTACGTCGGTGCTACTGTTCTGGAAGCGCAATCTGGGGCGTATTACACACCCATCACAGCACTCGATTTTGAAGGGTTGTACCCATCTATCATGATGGCACACAATTTATGTTATTCGACCCTTGTAAAAGATCCCAAATACGATAACTTACCCGGTATTACGTACGAAAGATTTGGAGAACATACATTCGCACAGGACGTTCCCAGCATTTTACCGAGTATTTTGAAAGAGTTGAAATTGTTTAGAAAACAAGCGAAAAAAGATATGGCAAACTCAACTGGTGCTACAAAACAAATGTATAATGGTAAACAGCTCGCATATAAAATTTCTATGAACTCCGTGTACGGTTTTACCGGGGCGTCTAAAGGAATTTTACCGTGTGTAGCCATCGCGTCTACGACAACGTTAAAAGGAAGATCTATGATTGACGAAACGAAGACGTATGTTGAAAAGCATTACCCCGGGTCGAAGGTAAGATATGGAGATACAGATTCCGTGATGATTGAATTCGATGTACAAGGTCGAACAGGTAAAGAAGCCATTGAATATAGTTGGGAACTGGGAGAGCGTGCAGCTGATGAATGTACCAAGTTGTTCAAAGCACCAAATAATCTTGAACTCGAAAAGGTATACTGTCCGTATTTTTTATATTCAAAAAAACGATATGCCGCGAAGCTTTGGACAAAAGGTAAAGATGGAAGTATGAACATGGATTACATAGATGTGAAAGGTCTACAGTTGGTACGTCGTGATAACACACCACACGTGCGCGAGGTGTGTAAGGAACTGCTCGATGTCGTATTGGATAGTAGTGGCACGGACGCACCTAAAGCGCTGGCGAGAAAACGTGCGGTTGAACTTTTAGAAGGTGACGTTCCAAACGAAAAACTCATTTTAAGTCAATCATTATCCGACACGTATAAAGTGAAGGGTGAGAGTGTTTCAGTGACGGGACATCAGGTTGCCAGTATTAATCAAGCGCATGTTCAGGTCGTTCGAAAAATGCGCGAACGTCAACCGGGTTCAGAACCGCAGTCAGGTGATCGTGTACCGTACATTTTAATCAAGACGGAAGATCCTAAGGCGCGCGCATTTGAAAAGTCGGAAGATCCAGTGTATGTTCGAGAGCATAATTTACCCGTCGATTATGCATATTATTTTTTGAACAAATTTCTAAACCCCGTTTGTGATCTTCTTGAACCCCTGTTTGAAAATGTGAAAGATGATATTTTTGGTGAACTATTGATGAGAGCTAAACCACCTAGGAAAAAGAAAGCTGAAACAAGCAAATCTCAAATGCTGCTGTGTGATATATTTAAAAAAAAGACACCTTAATAGTACATGGGTGTCACTGAGCAGTTGACTGCGATCATCGACAAGGAGGTTAAACGGGCGACGAACGAACAGGTTAAAGTTGTAGAACAGAAACACAGGGAGCATATTAGTCAACTCAAACGTGAACACAAAGAACAGTCTGCTCCAATGGTACAATCTCATCGAGAGCAGATTTCACAAATGACTCGATTACACAGGGATCAAATGTCTACTATGGAAAAAAAGTATCAAGAGACTTTGTATTCTATAATCGAAAAAGTTTCCAGGTTGTATTCTGTACCTATACGGGTTGCCCGCCGAGATCTTATGGGTGATGATACGACGCACTGCATGGGAATTAAGAAAAATGGTAAACTATGTATGAATCGAGCGATACAAGATGGGTATTGTATGTTTCATGTGAATGATCCAAGACCATGTACACCGATATTGATGCCACAAGGTCTTCGTCACAATCACGCATTTCCATCTGGGTTTGTAACGGGATGTCCTGCTTGTGAAAATCAAAACGTGAATGAGTTTAGAGAATTGGATTCTATTATGTAGAATGAACAAATCGGATATTCTATTATCATCAATCAATACATTTTACACAGTACCCGAAAATAAACATATACTCATCGAACTACTGAATAAGAGTGGTGGAATTTCACTTCGAAATCTCGAGTGGTTCATCACGAATTATTCCAAAAAGACAAATTTAGCGTACCAGACTGGAGATGGAAAAATCTTTAGTGTACACTGCGCATATAAATCTAGTCTTGATGGATATAGTAAAAAGTTATTTGATCCATTTTGTCGAAGTGAAAAAATTGTGTATACAATTCCGGGCACACAAGATGAAATTCATACGACTGTCGCACAGTTGAATTTCATCCGATGGTGTATTAAAAACAAAATTGTCGATTATATTCGAGACCATCACGACACGCTGTTTAGTAAGCAAGTGACATGAAACCACCATTGAATCTAAACGTCTGATATCCGACGTAATATAAGTGTAAGGTATATGTATCCGTTAATCCCCCTGTTAAGTTTATATCTAGAATAGTACGATCCGAATTCAACTGACTAAAATCTAGGCTTCCCGATGGCTCCACATTAATCGGATTCATCGAGAATGCGTACGTGTATATGTTTTTCTCTGGACGCGATAGTCTACAATTGTTAGTCACTACATATTTATAATAATTCGCTTGTGGCGTTGGTATGTTTGGTAAATCTTGACCATTCACAAAAATTTTAGCACTTTGCATAACCGGGTAGAAAAAATCATTATACGTCGTAAAATTTGAAGTATTGCTCGTGAAGTTGAACCTATTCTCGAAATACTTTTCGGGAATGGTGGCACCACCGCCATCATCTTCATTTTCATCTTCGAAAACTGTTTTTCTGAAAAACCAATTCAACGTCTTAACGGGAATATTTGGGACGAGTTGTAATTTAATATTATTGTCACCCACAATAGTCTGTTCTGTCGGGTGTTTTTTGGCTATATCTGTGATGAATGTTTGCTCAGTTGTCATGAGAAATGTACGCTCTTCGGGTGAAACTGTAATCTCTTCTGTAATTATATCAAACGTATCTAATGTTATGGTGGATGGATTATTAGTGAAAAATGTTATCGGCCTGACTTTGAACTCAAATTCAATCTTTTGTTTATGAATAGCGCACGTTGGAAAATATGGTCTATTCGGTAAATTTGTCGAATATTCATCACTTTCATATTTTCGAGAAAAGAAGAATGGAATAGGAATCATTAATTCTGATGGGTACCGAGAAAGTGCCGCATCATTTATCATAGATGTTCCTTGTGCACCATTTCGGTTCAATGTGTAACGTTTCGTATACTTTTCCGAATCATCCAAGTATAATTCGTCGTATATGATACCCCAGTCGTCATGATATTTATCCACCTCTAGTTCATCAACACGCATCGCTACCGATTCAAAAATATGGCGACCAATCTGATCCGCTATGTTAGAAGTGGAATCGACGGCTGGAAAATTTATGTGTACGTACATGTTACTCAACAAATCGCCCATGTTTGTCGGATTTAGTGTAACTTTCACAGACTCACCGAAAGGCCACGACGGCCCCGCACTTGTTGGTTTGTGTACAGTTACACGTTTATGATATTTAGAAAAATTCGTATGTTGTTTGATGTCATAATTAAAGAACGAATGTTCAGTGTCTTTATTTAAAAGGTATGTATCCTGTTGACCTATGGCATTTAAGGAAAGTGTAGCTCCTGTGTTTGAACCTTTCAAATCCATACTTATCTATTGTTTATATATTTTTAATATCATTTTCCCACATAACTAGAGGACTCGTATGCTTCATAATTTCCAAATCCATTTTCGCTTGTTTCGATTCTTCGAGCAGAGATGCGACGCGTTCTTCGGTGTAATCGACCGTTTTAATGTTTAAAAGATAATCATACGCGCCATCCACTCTAGGAAATATGGTAGACATCTGCGCTTCCAAATCTTGTTTTTTGCGTTTAAATACCACAAGACTTCCATTGATGACCATAGTCACAAATTTAGCGCGATTGGAATACATTTCAGATTTTTTCTGCAGTACTTCGAGTAGATGTGTTTTTCGTTTTTTGTAATACTCGTACCGAAGACTGATGAAATCAAGTAAAATAAGTTCGGGATTTTTATATTTATGAATACCCTTTGTCGGGTGGAATAGATGCATGTTACTCGTGCGAATAACTTTTTGAAGTTTGAGATCCTTGATAATATCTTTACCCCTGTACTCTTGAATGACGAAATCTACGTCCTCTGTGGTACTGTTATTCGTAAAACTTCCGATGATTTTCTTTTCTACGAGCGTGTCCAAGTATTCTTTATAATCTTGAGTCCAACGACCGGGTGGAAGTTCTGTAACTTTGATTGTCGTACCGAGAACTTTCCACACACCTTCCGCGACCCAGGTATCATCGTCTTCGAAAATGCGACCTTTAAACCCCCTAAACCACGGTTTCATCCGTTTCATAGATTTACCTGAAATGTGATCGATAATATTTTGTTTGATATCCATTGGATTGAAAGGTGGAACATAGCAACTGAAACCGGTGCCGATACCTTCCGTCCCATTCACGAGAACCATTGGAAGTGTGGGCATGTAATATTCGGGTTCGATAGAACGACCATCGTCGTCCAGGTACGTGAGAATCGCATCGTCTTTCGCATCAAAAATTCGACGGGCATCGTTTGTCAAGCGCGTGAAAATATATCTCGTTTGAGAAGCGTCTTTACCACCCATGAGCCGCGTACCAAATTGTCCACATGGCTCCAGAAGATTGATATTGTTAGATCCCGTGTAGTCGTTCGCGAGTTTTACGATAGTTTCAGCGAGAGACACTTCACCGTGATGATACGAACTCTTTTCGGCGACGTACGCGGCTAATTGTGCGACTTTCATTTCATCCCTCAAATTTTTTTGAAAGCATGAGTACATAACCTTTCGCTGAGAAGGTTTGAGTCCGTCGGCTACATGTGCGATCGATCGCTTAAGATCTGCGAGACTGAAATTGACAAGATCCTTGTGTACAAAATCTGTAATGTTGAGTTGCTTTACATTTCCATACGAAACTTCAAGTTCATTCGCGTCTTTCGAAGTACTTTCAAGTAACCAGGTTTTGCGAGCATCCGCCATCTTTTTGTCAAATGCGAGAACAATCGATTCATCGGTCATTGTATCCACATCGAATTTGACGGTGAGATCCTGAATCTTTTTGAAATATTCGCGAGCTTCGGCAGACGTAGACGTACCGAGACCCTTATAATACTTGATACGCCAACCATTCTTACCATCTCCGTACCAGGATCGAAACGCTGAGTCGGTGTAAAACGATTTGGTTTCCGAACCTTTTGTAGCCTTGATGATGGGTGTCACCATACTCACGACGAAATTTAGTTTCAGAAGACTTGGCCAAAAGTAATGAATCATGTTCAAGATGAGACCTTTGATGTGAGAGCCATCGTTATCGGCATCTGTCATGATCATGAGTCGTCCGTAGCGAAGTTCGGACACGTTCGTGTACTCTTTACCTTGCTGAAGACCCAGAATCTTCTTGAGATCGTTAAATTCTTGATTCGACGTCAACTGTGCTACCGATGAATCTCGAACATTTTTACACTTACCTCTCAAGGGAAAAACGCCATAGTGATCTCGTCCAACCACAGAGAGACCGGCGACCGCTAGAGTCTTAGCCGAATCACCCTCCGTGACGATGAGTGTACACTTTCCAGATTGCGTCGTTCCAGCTTTATTCGCATCGTCAAGCTTAGGAATACCCGTAATTTTTGATTTACGAGCCCCGCCATCTGTCTTTGCGAGTTCTTTCATTTCTTTGAATTTCGAAAGAGCCGTAAGTTCGTCCGAAATACCAGTCTTCAACGCATTTTTTACGAATGTTTTGGGCATTTCAAACTTCGAGCCAAAGTCCTGTGCCTTGAGTGTGCACTCGGATTTGACTTGACTCGAGAAGGTTGGGTTCTCGAGAGTTGCCTTCACAAAGATGGCGAATGTATTTTTAACCTGTTGGGGCTTCAATTTGATTTTCTTTGTCATCTCTTCGATGATTCCAGAAGCGATGAGTGAGGCAGCGTGATCAACGTGTGTACCACCCTTAGTAGTACAGATACCGTTTACGAACGATACCTGTTGCATACCATCTTCAGAAGGACCGATACACACGGACCAGCGGTCGGTCGTAACACTATGTACATTTTCGATACCATGCATCTTCGCGTACGCTTCGAAGTTTTGTTTGGGAAGAACATCACCATTAAACTTCACTTTACAATTTGCCGAAGTACAGATGTTCGCGTCCCATACTCTCTTTTGAAAGATCTTGTAAATGGAGTTGTCCATTTTGGACATTTTGAAACGCCTCCAATCCGGAGTGAAGGTCACGGCCACGGATGATGTAGCACCCGCGTGTTTTTTGATTTTTGGAGGTTCACAAATGGACATATTTTTGGACCAGTTTTGGGTATACGTTTGCTTCGTTTCGTGGTCCTTGATGACCACAGAGAAATTACCCGAATAAATATTCGTCAATTTGGCCCCATATCCGTTGCGACCACCTACGATCCGCTTTTGGCTGTCATCATAGTTGGTACTTGTGAGTAGATGTCCAAAGACGAGTTCGGGGTTCCAGACGTTCTCCTTATCGTTAAACTTGATACCGATACCCCCAAGCGGTCCATTGTTTTCAATGGTCACCGCACCAGTCTCTTTGTCTATGGAAACGGAGATGGCTGTTACATTCTTGGGATGAAGGGAGTTACGATCGATCGCATTCACGAGGATCTCGTCAAAGATTTTCAAAAGGGCTGGGGAGTACTTGAGGTTCTTCTTCTCAAATTTCTTCCCATCGAGAATCCAATAGGGTTCAGTACTCAAATCAACCGGACCCACATATGAGTCGGGTCGTTTGAGTACGTGTTCAATGTGAGTGAGTTTTTGGACACTCTCCATTTTCCTTATTTTTTTACAACTCTAGTCTCTAACTTAGGTTTTGGTTTCCTTTTATAAAAATCATATTGAAAAAATAAATATGGACATATCAGTGTCACGTAAAAACGTATAAGTTTATGCATATCATTATTGGTGTCACATTTTTAAATGTGGTATTATATAAATGTGGAGAATATTTATACTTTTATATTTTTCATATCTCATTCTTGGACCACATTGGGAATCAAGGCTGTTAAAATCCGAAAAAATTTTATTAGTTGATTCGTTCAGGGAACTTTTTAGACGTTCGATATTCATCTCATATGTATCTTTACTGTTCATCGCGTGGTTTTTGTATAAACCGTCTATATACTCTTTCATCAGTGCTCTTATGTTATCGGGTATGGCGACGGTTGGATTTCATTTTAAATATGGTTATGAAAAACCGATACCGATGCACGTCATTTTAAACATGTTTCTTTTGTACATGGGAAGAAAATACATGACAACTCAGTTATGGATTACTGTAGCACTCGTATTGTTTTATACGATAACTCACGATATGTTGTATATCAAGTAATATCAATACCATTTTTCAACGCTCTTCGAATCAAACCGTCATACCATTGTACGATTTCATCCTTTGTTTTAGATTTGGGTCTTGGAGAAAGGCGTCTAATCACACCTATTTCTCGGTGTTTGAGAGCTTTTATATTTACTTTTGGTTTATTTAAGAAACACGCATAACAGACGGGTTTCACATTTAGTCTTCCTCCCAGGAACGAGTAGAATTTATCGTTATTCGTCGTGAAAAGTGGACGGATTGATCTGTACATACGAATGAATTCCTTTGTTCGCCTTCCATGTGCTCGTACACATGGATTTAATGGAGCTTCACACAAAAAACATTCCGATTTCCATACCAATCTCATATTTCATACAAAAACAAAAGCTTTAATTTGACTTAAGTCAATGACGAATATATGGAAAGTATATTCATCATGGATTATCACGCGCATCTCGAAAATGTCATGCGTCACATGAAATGTGATACACCTGACGAAAAGTGTGAACACTTGACAAGAAGTATCATGAAAATGAAACACGGGTACACCCGTCACGCTGAGAAGAGAAATGCGCGTACAGTCATGTTTTTGGATGAAGCACCCAAACGAGTTGTCGAACAAAAACACGTGGGGCGTTTATGCCAATCTACCACACTAAAGGGTAAAAAGTGTACATTCAGGGCGACATGTGGCATGTATTGTAAAAAGCACAGTGTATCTAAGATTGAAAGTGTGCTCGGGAAGAAGCCGGTTCTTAACTAGTATTATTTTGTCGTTATATATAAATGTTAGATCAGGATACACTCAAACCCGTGATCATTTCTATGATCGTCTATCTTCTCGTCGCAAAAATGATTCCCGATATTATCAAAAAACCTACTGGTATTACATTCATAGATGATATTAACACCATGCTCATAGCTCAAAAGGGGTCACTCGGTTCCGGAGCTATTCTTACTGGTCTTGTTGTCTACATTACCAATTACCTGGTAGACGAATTCGCTTAAAACGTTATCTTTTCCAGTAAGACGTTTCGTATGACTATGGTCCATATGTCGAACCCTGTTATCATAAGCATGTTTCATGAACTCCAAAAGTTGGTCGAAATTGGGTTTACCCCAAGACATACCCTTTTTAAATAAAAAGTCATCTCTCTCCAATTCTTGAAGTTCACAATCTATTGTATAAGGTGTGTGTATGTATTCAGGAGCTCCACCGTATCGAGTTATGATAACGGGTTTGTCTCGAACTGCCGCCTCGACAGCACCCATACCAACACCCTCCGAATTCGAAAAGCTCACATAACAATCACCACGGTCATGAATTTCATCCATGTCTTCATTGGAAATTAAACCATTTACGACTTCTACACGGGGAACCTGAATTTCTATATCTTTACCACACGTTGCCTTTACGAGAAGTCTCGTGTTCGGTTCGTTTAAACGAACGAAAGCTTCCAGAATTTTTCCAAAATTTTTGCGTTGATCGAGAACGTTTCCGATATGGTAGAATGTAAACGGTTTTTCTCGTGGAGTTGGAATGTGTGCGTGAATGATGTAAAACTCGTTATCAGGAAATTGTCGAGACAGTACTCTTTTACAGAACATACTCGGAACAGCCACACGTTTAAATTCGGACATAATCATACCATAATCTTCGTGTACCGTTTCTGTTTCACATACAGTCATACACGCCAGGTTTTTAATACGTGTTTTGGCGTATTTCACGTACTCCATGTGTTCCTTGAGTGGAAGTAAAAAAATGAGAGCATTATCATCTTCAGGAAGTTGAGATCCTATGGTATAATACCCTGTTCCAGGAAAAACTCTTAGATATTTTTTAGCATGTTGACCTATACCCGTGATGAGTTGAGGTCCTATGAACAACATTTAGTTTAAAGATAATATTTCCTTTATATATATTACAATGACTTCTCTCCGTGACGAAATCGTAGCTGAGATGCAGCGCGTCCGTATAGATAAAAAGGCTCTCTTCGAGTTACTCTTGAAAATGGTCGATTCTTCTGGTACTAGCGGCGAAGCCCTAGAGGGTCCACCGGGTCCACGTGGTCCACAGGGGCTTCAGGGTCCACCAGGACCTCACGGTCTTCAGGGTCCTCCTGGTAAGGATTGTACGTGCTGTGCGGATAAGGAAAAGCCCGCCGCCCCAGCTAAGCCCGCGGCTAAGAAGCCTGCTAAGAAGAAGACCCTTCCCGGTGTTTAATTATATACGACGAACGTCCAATATTAATACGACACGCTTACCATTACCCGGTTTGTTTACTTCATGATAACGTGCGTGATCAAATAGAAAAGCCTGACCATCTTCATGTACATGTGATTTATTATACGTATAAAGTGTACACGTATCTTCACTTTGTATGGTGAGATGGTATCTTAACAAAAAATTAGTTTCTGCTCGGTGTGGTGCTATGTACATAGGACCTTCTATGACTGCAAATACAGCTGTATTTTTGTATATACTCGGTATTTGTTGTACTAAACTATTCGTCACGGGAAAATCTTTCACCCTATAAAAATAATAATTATCATTCTTATCAAACCAGTGATCGGAATCATGAAAATAGTTTTTATTTAATGTTTTTGAAATCTCGTCAAATTCTTTTTTTATTTTTTTGTAATGAAATTTTATTAACCATAAACCCGTAAAGTCGTGTATTCTATATATTTGTGAATGAAAGAAAATGTCAATCAAACTATTTAATATTCCAAACATGGGACGTTTCATATTCTGAAAATAAAGACGGTCGATGGGACTTTTCATATAGTCATGCAATACCAGCCCAAATACAAAAAATGGTATGAACCACATTATTTTATTCACATATAATAAAAAATGCCAGGTTACGACAAGATCTCTATGTACACAGCTCCTTCTCCTACAGACGAAGTGGACACTGTTGAAAAACGTTTCGTCATGCCCAATCTTACAATCGCTCAAATTGTCATTCTTAGTGCGATCATCGCGTATGCGTACTCTGCTCGTAAAATGAATGGTGCCATCATTTCTACCATGATTCTCGCCGTTGCTCTTTTACACGCGTATGATCACGTATACCTCGTGAAGCGTGGTCCCGAGCGTGAATTATTTTAATTGTGAACTGTGTTTCGAAGTACATTTTCCGTATAAATTTTTACATTGAATACCCTTTAGAGTTGTGTAGGGACATCTCACTTTATTTGTAATACACATTTTTGTAAGTCTTTCATTCTCGATGCGAAGAAGTTCATTTTCTGCAACGAGGGCGAGAGTTTCCATATTGTATTACAAATCTATAGTATTGTTCTTACTTAGGCTATATTCATACATCATAAATCTTACATCCAATATCATCGGGAACTTCACCACAAAATTCGTATAGGTCCATGATATCGTCGTGTTCATCCAGTGAGTCTTGTGTCACTAGTTCTGGTTCGTCAGACATGATATCGATGACATCATCCATCAAATCAAGAAATGAAGCGAGTTCTTCCAGGACGATGCGTCTATTGTTACTTCTCCAATTAGATGTCACTTTAGTCTTACGTAAAACTGACTTGAGCTGTCTATTCTGAGTGATGATCTTATTGATATCCGATTCATTCGTCGCGCGCACGCGAACGGATCTACGAGAGTGGACACTGACGGGGAAGAGACAAACCGATGGCATATTTTATATTTGGTATTATTCTTTATCTTTGTTTCTTTCTTTGATACGTATTGCCCATTTATTTTCCTTTTTAAATTTTTCATAATCAATTTCTGGTCCAAATATTTTAATAAAAAAATCTTTCAACGTTTTTTTCTTTTCGGGTTTCTTGGGATTTGTGGATAACGCAATTGGTTTTATAGCACATACAAACATTTGTTATACATTATTAAAGTTTTAATTCCATAATAACGCATGTGTGTTTTGGAAGAAGTGAGAGAGCGCATGGAAATGGGTCGTGAAAAGTATGGACACGGTGTACGTGTTGATGATGATACTCGTACTTGGGGAACGCGTAATAATTCATGGTTGAATATGGCGAGAGAGGAGTTTTTAGATGCGATCGTCTACGTAACTGCTGATTATATTAGACATGTTAGAAAAGAAGATCGGTCGTTCCGAAACTCAGTAGAAGATGATAACGAATTAATAATGTCCATCATAAGGGATTTTAGTACTGTCGAAAGTTCAAAACACAAAATGCTTTTATGGAACTTGAAAATGATATGTGAAAAAATTTAATTACATATATTATAAATGAGTTCGGCAGGAAATCTTATTGATTTTGATGGAGTAGGTCCAATTATGGGACCAATACAACTTTCTTCACAGTTGTCGTGTATGTGTTGTATATTAATTTTTATCAAAATGTTGTTAGATACCCCAACTAAAACGTTCCCCGTATACTTTATGCTCGCGTGTTGCTTATGTTCGTCTTGTTCGTCTTCTGCGGTGTTAGTTGATGATACAATGAATCGTCTAAACAGTGATAATTATAACCAGGAATAATGATCATTCACTTAAGGAGTATTCAGCTGTTTTAATTCCTAGAAACATATTGAGTGCATATGTTAATTGAAACCATACATCAACCCATTTGTGTGTGATACACCATATAGGTACACTCGTTAATATGAACATAATGTGTGTTGTTAGTTCTATAAGTGTTAACGGATGTGTAAGGTGTACAGTTATAGCAGTTATGATACTTATGTTAAAATTTACAACATCAATTACCAAACCTCTATAATACGCAAGACAGAAATTTGCTACGGTGAACAAGAACATGATAAACTTTGTCATCGAAGTATATTTCACTGTGTTGATATATTCGACGTGTGTAGTCATGACGATTCGCGTTTCTACATTCGGTTCGGAAACTGGTACGTTCTCGTCGACACCCACATGGACATCACCATTTGGTTCTTCGACGAGAACGTGTCTATTTGTCTCCATCTTAATGCTATACTTATTTAAACTTTAAATGCGCGGCGAGTATGGCGAGTAAAATAATAACGACGGCAAATTGTTCGTCATTAGGTATAGGGCTTCTCTTAGCCCATCCAACGGTAAAAAATACGGATAAAAACACTCCAACACCCCTGAGTACGGCTTCTTGATATTTATTCATTTATATATACAAATATTAATTATACATCTCCATCTCCATTGTCATACGCTTAGCGGTGTGATATAAATGTACCGCGGCTTCGTCTGGTAAAACATTGAAAAATTCACCATTGTCTGCGCGATATTCACAATAATCTTTATGAACTTCACGTTCAATTCGTCTCGCTAATCTTGGGTTATCTACCTTATGTTTGTAATGTACATTGAATTTCGTGGGAACGCTACTATTCAATATTCCCAATCTCTGTTTCAAATTACCTGTGTACCCGAGTTTGACTGGTGTGAACGATGGATTTGTTAGTATGTACACAAATGTCATAAGATATTTTATATAGAATTCTTTAAATGTTCGTAATAGATAAATGACAAGTTGGTTGGGATCAAATGAATGTTCCCTTCCTGAATGGTACAACCCCATTGACCCAATTCTTCAGGAATTTTTAAGAGAATTTCACTATACGAATAATGAATCGCGTCGACGGTTTATGTGGTTATCGTGTATATACGACACACCGCGTCAGACTGAGTTGGGTTCGTGTACGCTACTCAAACGTACACGTCGTTCCAAGCGTTTGAATTCCACCATGACGAATGTCACTTTTATAAATTTTACCAGGCGCGAATTAACAATAACAGTTTCGACTATAGCGACAAATATAAGTGGGTGTGGAATAGGTGTAATGGGGAATAGTGTCACTATGGATGTTACTAAAACGACGCCGAAATCACAAACGATAACTATAAAACCCGTATTACACGAACACAATCTGGTGAAACGTATCAAAGATAAACGTATACTTAATCATTTCACGAAACGCTCCATCAAACATACTACAAATAAAATGCATTTAATTATTCCGAAATGTTTATCCGCATCTACGGCGCAGATTGACCCATGTTCATTTACATATTATTTAACCGTGAGTGTAAAGGGTAAAAATGGAAAGCAAAATGAGTTAATGACGGATATATTACATCATTCAAATTGTGACGTTATATTCAACGACGAAAATATTGACCAAGATAACCTGAGTAAAAGTATAACTAAACACATAATAGAACACGTCGACCAAAGAGAAAAGGATTTGGCGGACGCGACCCAAGAATTAGAGGAATTAAAATTACGAAAAAACGAATACTTAGAAAAAGTTAAGAAAATACAGGGTGAAGATTAGTTTATTTTTGGAGTAACTCCAATGCTTTGAGTTGGAAAATATCACATTGTGCGTTAATAATCAGAGGTACCCATTCAACACTTCTGATAATTGCCTCATCTTGTGACACGGTTTCAAACATTTTGTTATAGAAACGTGAATAAATGATTGGATTATTCATCAGGGGTGTTTTTGGGTATAGCATACACCATGACATTTTTGTGTGTTTTGCGTCAATAGGTGCGAGTGTACTAAATGTAATCAATTCATACGGAGATTTTAGTTTAATTCGAATAATCGAAGTTGCCGGTGAGACAAATCTACTATGAATTTGTGAACCATTCTTTGGCTGCATATGCTCCGTAAGTTTAGATGATGCCTTGGGTTGGACGGTGGCAAAGCAGTCTACGTAATCATCGAATGTTTCAATCTTTGTATTTTTTATGATACCGTTATCTTCGTCGGCAAAATTATGAACAAAATTAATATGAGAGATATCTGTTGCGTTTAAAATCCAGTCATAAATATTTCCGTCAAGTTCTTTTGAACCGTATACCTTTACCCAGTCGGGGTCGAACAATTCTTGACAATATTGTGTGGGAAGATTATCAGCCTTTTTTGTGTTCCATATAAACCCACCATTTTCGACAACTGGGTATGTTTCTAAATCACCATTCATTGGCAAACCATTCATGGATGGAACGTTTTTCAATTTACCTTTTGTGTCGTATTCCCAACCATGATATGGACATTGAATATTATTACCCTTTATTTTTCCATTACATAGGTTGGCACCTCTATGTGGACAGATTGAATCGACCATGGCGATTTTACCATTTGAATTTTTAAACAGTGTGTGATTTTTACCATTCAATGTAATCCTCTCAATACCCAAATTTTGGGAGATGCCTACACCGTACATTTTTTTATATAACGTTTCATTTTTTTAAATCTCCGTAAATATCTAAAATATCTTTGACGATCGGACTTCTTTCTATATCTTCGTGATCGAAAGTGATACACTCAATTCGCTTATACGTTTTATTATTTAGTTTTTCGAATATATCTTTCAAACCATTTTCTTCATATTTTCTATCATGTTGATTCAAATCTCCGGTGATAACCATTTTACTGTTTTCACCTATACGCGTGAGTAACATTTTCATCTGATTCGGTGTCGAATTCTGCATTTCGTCCGCGATTATATAGGCGTTTTTAAACGTTCTACCCCGCATGTAAGCGAGTGGGCATATTTCTATCGTTTTTTCTTTCAGCATGTACTGTATTTGGTTTTGTGTGTAAAATTCTGAAAATATATCTAAGATGGGTCTAGTCCATGGATCCATCTTTTCTTCTAACGTACCTGGTAAATATCCGATATCTTCTTCTACGGATACAGTGGGTCTTGTAAGGATTATTTTATTGTATGCGTCATCGTTTAATCCATTTATAGCGGCATAACACGCAAGCATGGTTTTTCCAGTACCCGCTGGTCCTGTGGCGAAAATCATAGGTTTGTTACTGTACAGCACCCTGTTATATTTCTTTTGATTTTCATTTTTAGGAACCATGGATGGTATCTCCAAATCCATGTCAAACTGTTCTTCTTGGTATTCTGTTTCAAATGAACACGGTGATAATTTTTCTCGACGACACTTCCTACCCCCCATATATTTCTATGATATTATTAATGAAGGTCATCGCTCACCGGGGGTATTCGCTGCAGTTCAGAGATAACAGCAAAGAAGCCATAAAAGAAGCCATACACAGGGAGTATGACGGTGTGGAAATAGACGTACAGTTATGTGCGACCGGTGAAATTGTACTGTATCACGACGTATATTTAGGTAATCATTTTATATGTGACATGTCATTGGATACACTCCGGGAACACGGCGTTTGTACTTTACAAGATATCTATGATGAAATTCCATCTATTGAATATGTGTTAGTAATCATCGACATCAAAGGGGTTGATAGGACTATAGCGCATGAATTGGTAAAGTTTTACAGTTCAAGATCGATCGAACATGTGTATTTTTGTAGTTTCAATAGAAAAATTTTATATGATTTACCTCGAATGTTTAAATTAGGATCAACATTCGAGACAACGTTCAATAGAGAAGAATTTAGAACAATAACACGTGGTTTATCAGCTGTTATAGTTCACTGGACCTGTCTAGATGACGAGTTTATTTGGTATTGTAAATTACATAACATTCGCGTGTATACGTATACACACAAAGAAGACAAAGAACTTGAGTATATGTATAGGTATTATGTCGATGGTATCATAACGAATGGATTTTAGATGGGAATACTGGGTCTGGTTTTATTTACATAGTATATGTAACCACCTACTACCGTACAAAGTGCGAGTAAGATGTAATTGAATGAGTATTTTTTCTTTTCCGAAAGTTGAACAATTTTAGCGGCTTCTTCTTTATTTGGAAGCTTTGTCACGTTATTATTTAACATATCTATTTTACCTATGAGTGCGTAAAGTGCTTCTAGAATTTGAGCTTCTTTGTTAATTGGTTTTTCTTTGATATCAACTGTCGTAATTTCGAGAACCATGTACCATTTTGCGTCGGGTTGAAGTAACACGTACGATCCATTCGATTGATATTCGTTTATTGTGAAGTTCATTTTTTTAATTGAAATGGGGTTAAAATAATTTGTTTTTCTTTCGTAAGGTTTCCATTGTTTATCTCGTATTGCCGAGTGAGAACCGTGACTATAATGCCTTTCTAATGGTATTCGCGCAAATATTTGACTATTACGTTCATCGAGCATTTGTGCGACTTGTGGAATTTCTGGACAAATGATATCGATATACTTTGCGATATCTGATACGTGAGAATCGGAATTTGGATTTGCTTCTCCTATTTCAGTAACGTAAAAGTCTACCATTTTTATACCGAGAACTCTACTAGAATCTTCTACGTGTGTATTCGATTTGAGTGTGAGGTCAAGTGAAAATGTATTGTTCGTTCCATTTACATATTCAGAATCGACGACAATATACTGAATCTTTTTGGGTATATCCTGTAATGATAAAACCATCTTATAATGATTGAGATAAAAGTTTTGACTTAAGTCACACGATTTTTATAAATAATTAAACAAGATGACCGTAACGCGTCACACTGAACATGATGTTCTCGAACTTACATCTCAAATCGAAATTTTGCGCATGGAAAATGAACGTTTACGTGCGGAAAATGAAGATCTAAGATCGCGCGTGAAGCCTAAAAAGGAAAAACCAGTCAGAAAAAGATGCCCGCATACGACTGCGAAAGGTAGTCAATGCCTGAAGTTTTGTTGTGAAGGTTTTGAAACGTGTAAAGTTCATTCAAAACCACTAAAACCCGCGAAGCCAGCTAGACCCCCACGCGTAAAAAGACAGCAGTGTATTGGAACTAATATTAGAGGTAATCCATGTCGCGGAAAGTGTATAGAAGGTAAAACGTATTGTGAGCGACACGATCCTGATATACCCGTCGTATCAAAGAAACCGAAGCGTCAGGCGAAAAAGGTTGTACCTATGCACACGCATGGACCCGGGGAAAAACCGGTGATCCCGTGTAAATTGTGTCAAACACATGGAAACATGTTCAATCCAGGGACTGTGAATATTTGTTTTACAGAAACTCCGGGAATTGATGGATATACATTACGAAATCGAATTATAAAAAAAATTTGTGTATAGTAGATGGTTGATGGTATTGAATTTTTACTTTCAACGATTGTCGTGACAGCTCTTGCTCTTACACAAGTTGGTAAACATAACGATAATTCTATCAAACCTCGTAA
This sequence comes from Dehalococcoidia bacterium, assembly GCA_002699555.1. GTDB lineage: Bacteria > Actinomycetota > Acidimicrobiia > Acidimicrobiales > MedAcidi-G1 > MedAcidi-G1. Next base: position 1,597 of record PABN01000095.1, on the reverse strand, counting down.
CGAAATTTTAAATAGACCCGAATATTTTATGATGGGAAATCAATATTCACCTAAGTTTAATAAGAAATGAAGTAAATATAAGTATTATACGAATTGTGATGAAATACTGTACGGTAACATGTCACATGTCAAAGGGGCCTCGTGTGATGAGCGATAATCACAAATGTGCGGAGAGAAAGTTGATACGTCAATTATACGTATTGTGTTTAAAACGTGGTAACAAACCTCACAAATTTGCGAATTGGCTTCACCGCAAATTTGGAGAATTAACCATTTCAAGAAAAACTGCATATGGTGATGGGATTTCTATACCGTGTGTTTTGTGTAGAAAATGTTTAGAAAAATACGATATTCGTTGGTGTGCACACGACGGGAGAGGGTGGATTCATAGTAAAAAATCTGAATACATTCCTAAATCTCGACCGACACGGAAACAGAAAGATGTTTTGGGATTTGGGGATGATATTTGTCGTTCGATTATGTAGTAAAAAAAATGTTTTGGTATAATACATATGAACCGTTCTTCTATAGCAATCATACTTTTTATCATTTTAGTAATCGTGATTGCGGGTTTTATTATCACCAGGAAACCGGCGGGTGAGACGAAAACCGAAAACGACGCGGAAGTGGATAATGTTGTAGAAGAAGATGACACGTCGAATCCTGTTGATGGATTAGAAGAGTTGAAAGAAAAACTGAATGAGTTAAACGAGACTGGCCGCGTAGAAACGTATGTGGCGGACGGCAATCCATCCCTGACTCTTGTTGGTACAGCGATCGAACAATTTCTAGATATCGCTATTGCCACTTTGAAGCAACCCCTTGTCAATGAATCTCTGAAAAAGACTTTCAAAGATAATGGTAATATTGATGTTATCAAAAACCTGGTAATTTCTATAGGTAAGGAAGTTGTTTCGAGTATTAACGATAATCAGTTACTGGCATGCGCTAGACCTTTTGATTGTGAATATGTTTCTGCTAGTGGAGGTCCAATCAAGTGTGCCGAACATGATGAACCGTTTGAGCATTCGTCTCTAGCTCAAAAATATGTAATGAATGACAAGGAATGGAAATCTGAAAAGACGTCTGATTGTGATAGATATATTCCAGTTACAAATTCTATACAAAATATCAAAGACCGCGTCAAGAATAAAATTGTGAGTGAATTACTGGATCCTACCAAGCAAGAACTTTTGTATAACACGATAGTAAATCTAGGTAAAAATAATATTGATTTCTTCGATAAACATATTGTTCATACGAGCATAGCCGTAAAATCCCGCGGTAATCCTTTTGATGAAGGTGGTGAGTTTTTTGAACATGTGCCAATTGATAAATTCAGGGTTTTACTCCAAAAAAACATTAATCGGCTTAGCGAAGATGGTACCCCATCTGACACCTCAACTCCCCCTCCCTTCCTCGACGATGGGCTCCAAACAGACGGGGGATAAATGAGGCAAAGAGGGAAGTTGATACGGCGCGTAAGATGGCGAATATACCTAGTTAACTCCTCCCCATTTACTATCACTTCACAAATTTTTTCCACTTCCGTGACCTTCCCCACGTTCGCGGTCCCCCTCCCCAACTTCTGTGATCC
>PABN01000094.1 GCA_002699555.1 Dehalococcoidia bacterium | reverse complement strand
TGGTAAGGCTGTTGCAGCCAGAAAAGTGGGTGATCCCGAAACGGCATCAGTTACCGGTTAGAAAGATGAGGCTGTTCGGTGTCGCTTCCTGCTGTCAATCCGTACAACAAAGATGAGATTGAATACCAAGAGGCTGGGTTCGACTACGCCCCGAAATATCCGGGCAGCTACGATTACAACGAAAGCGGAATCGCTTATGCGGAGTCCGGCTTTCCTTATCAGAAACGTGATGCGACTGTATCCGTCAGCACTATTGGGTGTTCGGCGGATCTGTCGCCCGTTTTCACATATGTTTATACGCCTAAACGTCCCGGCGGCGTAGCGTATCAAAACCCTTATGAATACAACAAGACCGGGTTCTATTACAACGAACGTGATACCACGGTACCGGACAACCGTGTCTTGGTGGATTACAGCCAGTCGGGTGTTAGCTATCGTAAGTCTTCCGATGCTGGTCATACTGTGGCGGTCATTGCGACGCCAGCCACAATCGGTGTTACGACGACGTTTTCGGCTAGCCCGTCGGTCCCGGCAACGGTTAGCCCGGATGTAATCGCTTGTGCAGCGGTAATTAGTACAGATGTAACTGCTAACACAATCACCATACACGGCGGTACACTTGCCGAAGCTAGTGTCCCCAGTGTCATAATCTCAGCGACCGTTATACCGGCTGCTGTGGCGGCTGGGGCGACAATACCTGAAGAGACACTCTATATCACTGTCGATGCGACACCGGGGGTCATCGCAGCGACCGCAGATCTTGATGGAACTGATGAAGAAGGGGCAAAAGCAAGTGGTAATTACACAGCGACACCAACAACAATTGGGGTAGGAGCAACAACACCTACCGTCACAATGTTCAGGTATCTAGTAATACCCACAGCAAAGATCGTTCCCTCGGTTGGCTTACGTGACAAACCAACACCAGCAGCATACGCACTGATGCGTCACTACGAGCCGGGGCTACGAGGAGATAACATATTTATTATCAATGGGACAAGTGTCCAAGATTTTTTGCCTGCCGACAAAACAACTGTCACACGGTGGATATATGGAGGACATGAAAGCCCGAAAGATTTAACAGATGCAGAAGAAACCGTGCTATTAGCAGCAGGGTATTCGTTCAGAGTAGGACCGGGTTAATGCCAATTTATGTTTACCGTTGTCTCGATTGTGGATTATCACATGAGATCCGTCATGGGTTTGATGAAACCTATGACGGTACTTGCGACGCATGTAGGGGAGTGGTTCGGAAGTACTTCGGTGAAGTGCATATAGCTGCTTCGGCTACTCCCACACGAGGGACACATGATGGTAAAGAGATTAATTGGGCCGGGACTAAAGCTAAAGAACGAGCCAAAGAAAAAGATATGGAGGCCTATAAGCGACTCCGATCTGAGGGCATTCAGCCCAAGGGTATTGACGGTTCTGCCTATGTTGAAAGACACGCAGGATCTAAATGGGAAGTCCAATCGGGCACAGTTTTAACTGGGGAGAAAAAAGATATCAGACGTAAAGAACGTAATTTAGATACGATTCTCGGAGATTAACAATGACAACGGCACAAGCATGGATAGACGAAACTAGAGACTTACTGCTATCTGGTTACGTGGAAGAACTGTTAGTGCTTGGCGCATCAGTAGCTACCGGTGACACACAGCTAACAATAACCGATGCCTCGAACTCAGGGATTGTGCCCGGAGTTATCATTGAAATTAATTCTGAAGCGATGTATGTCCAAGGTGTTTCAGGTACGACTGTTGACGTAATCAGAGCTTACGGTGGTTCAACCGCAGCAGCGCACAGCAACCTTGACATCGTTCGTATCTCCCCAAAGTTCCCTACATACAGAATTTTGGAAGCTTTAAACAACGAACTACGTGATTTGTCTGCCCCAGACAACGGGATTTTCCAAATCAAAACGTTTACTACTACCTATAATTCAAGCAAACAAGGCTACGACTTGACTGAAGACGGCGTAGCTTTAACTAGCGAAGCAGTGCAATCTATTTACGCAATCTCTTACACAGATCCCATTACTGTAGAAGCTAGAGAACCAGAGATCCGCAAGTGGGGATTAAAAAGAGACAGAATAACAACATCTTTTAGTAGCGGAATGGCTTTGATTCTGTACGAAGCAGCGTTCCCCGGAAAGAAAATCAACGTAAGTTACAAATCACCGCTTACACTTATTACAGCAACAAGCGATCTTAAATCTGCTACCGGGCTACAATCTACCGCCTATGATCTTCCACCTTTAGGCGCTGCGTTGTCGTTAATGACTACTGCTCCTATAAGAAGAGAGTTCTTAGACGCACAAGGAAGCTCACGGCGGGCTGAAGAAGTTCCACCCGGAGCAATTTCCGCTTCGATGCGTGACCTTCGTGCTCGACGTGACATGCGAGTAGCCGCTGAAGCTGCTCGCTTAGCCACAATGTACCCACAGAAATACTAGCTATGGCTTTTAATGCTGAGTTCCTGCCGGTCGAACTAAACGGTGAAACCTATGGTGTCGATACAACTATGTATCGGCGCACAACCGTTCCTGTTTCAAGACAGCAGCGTGACAACAGCAAAGAGCCGGGTGAAAACACTTTAGATACAACTGGTGCTTGGGTCCGGTCACAAACAGACTGGTCCTATGGCGCTGGTCAACTCTATTTAGACAAAGAAGACTCGGATAGACGCAGGTTTTATTCTTCGCAAGGCATAGATGTGTGGACTAAAGGCCAGATTTCTTTGCTAAACACAACAGAAGACACTGCTTCGTCGCTTACCTTGGGCACCGAAGACTTAATTATCAAGCGTTTTGTCACAACTACAGGCGTTGAATACATTTATTTAGTTAGCGATACAAACGTTTTCTATTCTTCTAACGACGGCACTGCATGGGTAACGCTTACTGGAAGCAACAACATAACTGACATTAGTTCTGACGGAACTTACGTTTACCTTGCACAAACTGGGGCTAACGTTCCACGAAAATACACGCTTGGCGACAACGCTACGGACCACGGCTTTGGAACTTTAACTCCTGACTTATTACAAATAGTTGCAGGCAGAGTTATCGGAGCAGAAGACAACGATATCTATGAATTAGATGCAGCCGGAGCTAAAGCTTCGTCGTCGTTAGATTACTCACTCCCGTTGACATCAAGTAAATGGACATCCATTACTGCTGCTTCAAACGGTATTTATGCTACCGCTAATACTGACAACACTGGATCTATCTACTACATTGGTGTCAATAGTTCAGACGGAACATTGAACGCTCCGACGTTGGCTGCGTCGTTGCCCCGTAATGAAACTATTAACGAAATAATGGCTTACGGTGGCTTACTCGGACTAGCTACGTCAACGGGATTTAGATTAGCTTTAATTAATCAAGAATCAACATCAGGTTTAACGCTTGGCCCTGCCATAGACACAGGCGGTGAAGCTTTTTGCCTTGAAGCTGACGGCAAATTCATGTGGTTTGGTTGCGATAACGCCCAAGTTTACCGAGCAAACCTTTCCTTGTTCACCGAAGTTTTAGTTCCTGCTTACGCAGCAGACTTACAAATGTCGGGCACGGTAGCAGCTAATGACAAAGTTGTTAGCCTTGTGCGACTTAACAACGACAACGATCCTAAACTTTTCCTTGCAATAAACAAAGCTTCGGGCGCTGGTGTTTGTTATAGAGAAGACTACAGCGGCGACAAAGTTGCAAGCGGAGAACTAATAGCTGGCGAATGCACATGGTCTACTGTCGTGCCAAAACTTTTACGTTCTGGGGTTATCGATCTTGACCGATCACAATACGAACGAGCTAAAACAGCATACCGAACAACAACTGGATACACAGCCTCAACTCCTTACACGCTTGGTGCAGCTACAACTGACCCAGTAGGGAAAATACGGCTTGTCGCTACCAACGGGGCGCAAACATCTGCTGCTATACCAAACACTACTGGCACACTCCAAACAGGTGTACCAGAAACGTTTACGTTTAGCGATGGAGTTAATACTGCGATCTCTTATGATTTAAAAGTCCAACTCGAACGTGGTTCAGCAGACCCAACCACTACTCCAATCTGTCACGACTGGCAACTCACCGCTGTCGCTGTACCCCGACGCATCGACGAAATTATTTTGCCTCTCATATTCCGGCGTGATGTTCTTACTAGCCGAGGCTCTGGTAAACCCCGGCCTGCTCTTCTTGTAAAAGAAACCTTTGAAAACTTGCGTACTCTGATGGAAAACGGTGCTGCTATTAGCTATAAAGAAGGCAAACGTACAGACAACGTGACAATAGAACGTTTAGAAATGACACCTGAACGCCTATCCGATGACGGAAGCTGGTGGGAAGGTACCCTAATGGTTAGGTTATTAACTGTTCCATCCTGACGGGGGGCACATGGCTAAGGTTCTGTTCTTTGATATAGAAACAGCACCCAATTTGTCGTACGTATGGGGGCAATGGCAACAAGACGTTATCCAACACGTCACCGAGTGGTACATCATTTGTTTTTCATACAAATGGGAAGATCAAAAGTCCACCAAAGTTGTTTCGCTAGACGATTTTGATTTGTATAAAACTGAACCCGAAAACGATTTCGATGTTGTATATAAACTTTGGCAACTGTTAGACGAAGCAGACATAGTGATCGGCCACAACTCTGATGCTTTCGATATTAAGAAAGCTAACGCACGGTTCGTGTTCCATAACTTTGGTCCACCTAGTCATTACCAAACAGTAGATACTTTAAAACTGGCTCGCCGTCATTTCAAATTTAACAGTAACAGGCTTGGACATTTAGGCGAGCATCTAGGTCTTGGAGCGAAAGAGGTAACTGGTGGATTTCAAACATGGGAAGGCTGCATGAAGGGCGATCCAAAAGCTTGGAAGCTAATGAAAAAGTATGCGAAACAAGATGTCGATTTGCTTGTCGATGTTTACGAACGGTTACGACCGTGGGCTACTAACCATCCCAACAAAAACGTTATCGATGGAACTTCTTATGCGTGTCCTACATGCGGTAGCAACAAGCTACAAAAACGAGGCAAAAGAAGAACTCGAACGATGGTATATCAGACTCTTCAATGCACTCGATGTCGTTCGTATTGCAGAGAAAGATTAGCTTTGGCGCAAGACCGACCCGAAGTCGTTTAATCTCTAGACCTAAGTGGAATCTCTGCGTCTGGCGCTAAGATTCTTTTCTTGCATTTGTGACACCGGCATTCCCCGATTAGATACTTGGCTAATGTTCCGTGCTTTTTGAAGTCGGCTTTCTCCCAACGGATGTGGCCGAGATCATCGACGTACATTAGTAATCTTCTGGGTTTGTTGATTCTTCTTTAAAGATGCTGGCTATACGCTCGGCTTCTTCTTTATCTCTATACCAGTCACGTATTTGGCTGTCGCAAATAACGGCGTACCCTTGAACACTTAGTCCAGCGCCGATTCGAGCAGGTGCTTTTTGAACTTGAACGTCCATCGTTATCTCCAATCACGATGTCAAACAGATTATACCACGCTAAGTGAAGATTAGGGCAGGATGCTGGAGGCAGAAAGGAGAAAACATCCTCCAGCATCCCAACCGGTTATGCACTACCGGTTTGCCCTTAACGATTCACGTAACTCTCGTAACCTTTTAACGTTCTCTTCCTTAGGAAGATACTCTCTTTCTATAGCTACAGGTTTAACTTCGCCCTGTTTCCGTCTGACCCTAGCAGTATAGTGAGAACGGAAATCAGATATTGCAGGCCAATAAGGTTTTTCTTCTGCTAATTCATGCACACACTCAATTGCTGCGTCTCTTTCGAGATGCGTCAACGATGTATGCCAAAGCGACAACGTCCCATCTGGAGGTGGATGACCTGACCACCACAGTTGAGACATCAAAAACAAAATCTCATCTGCTTGATCTTCTGTCATTCGTCATCTCCAAATAATTGGATCACGTTGTCTTGTTCTTTTCTTAGCCTTCGCATTCGAGCTTGCGCTTCTTTAAAGTCATAATGTGCTTGCCCGTCGTCGGTTATCCAACATTCCGAACTTGGTTGCCCACTTGGATGGTCAATAACTATATGAACTAAGTCATCCTGTGGAGTATTAATGTATACGGTTGCGCTCATTTCTTTCCTTTCGTAGTTGTAGTATTCGCTCTCCGGTTCTGCCAATATTTGAGGAACTCTCGTCTTTAACACGACGCAAAGCTGTTTCAAAAGCTCTATCAGTAAAAGCCCACGTAACAGCAAGCGCCCTATAACATTCATCGAGTCCCCATCCGGCATCGACAGCACGCTGAACTACCTTTTTTATATCTCGTGGAGGAGTCATCGGCTTTGGATCAGTGATTGCCCACCAATCGTTAAGCATTGTCCGCATATCTTTCCACTCAATAGAAGCTCGTTGTGCCTCCAGTCGCATTAATTCGCTCATTCTCTAACCTTTCTTTTATTAGTTGAGCAAAAGTGTGTAGTTCCATAATTGCATATGCACCACCTGTCCCGAAATTCCTGCGTTTAACTAGAGCTACACCAAACTTAGCGTCGGCATTAACTCTTTCTTGCTCAGTCTCACGCATTATTTCTGATAATGATGACAATGCGTCTTTCCTATTTTTGCATTCAAAAACAAAATCAGGAAAGGCTTCGCTTCTTATATCGCCAACATCTTTATTGCCGACTAATGGAAGCCTATTAAATTTTTGTTTGATGTACGACGTGAGAAACCGAGCGCACTCAGTCTCCCACGCCGTCCCCTTTTGCTTGGCTTTGCTCATGCAATGTCAGGAGGGATCACATCATCGTTGTGATACAAGTATTCATTGCAAGCGTTCTGTATTAGAAACGACATTGCTTGCATCATCTGGTTGTTCTTATCCATCATTGCCCCAGCCGGGTGCTGCTCGAAAGCATCAATGATTTTTAACGCATGAAGTTCCACCTTATTAATCCAATCTTTAGGTGCAACTATGGTTAATATCCCCAACTCTTCATTCAAGATAGGAACTACTACAGATTCTGGAAATTCTTCATCACTCATTAAAAGGGCCTTGTGTCGTCTTCGAAGCCCCTTTGTACTGTCTCTGCTGCAACCTTATCACTTGATGAGCTACCTCCTTCACGGGGATTCCACCTAAGAGATGGGCCACCTTCATCAGCATAGACACAGAACTTAGAACGATTCTGCCCTGTTTCTTTGTCTTCCCATTTGTCTTGCTTCATGCGTCCTTTAACAATGACACGCTGTCCTTTGCTAAGTTCAGCCATGTTTTCAGCCAACTCGTCAAAGCACTTGACATCAAACCAATGGGTTTCTTTTGTATCGTCACGCCCAGTTGTTACAGCTACAGACAAAGTAGTAAACGCTTTACCACTTGATCCGTATCGCAACACAGGATCTTGTCCGATGTTTCCAGCAATAGATATATCCATTATTCCTCTTTCTCTCTTTCTTCGAGAATGTTTGCGAGAACATAGTTCCCATCATGTTTATGCCAAAGATGCAGGCCAAGCCCGATCCTCATAGCACATCTTTTTATTCCGTCAGATGCACACGCTTTTAAACGTGCTCCATCTGTTTTCCAGTTGTTCGGGTTTTCACACTCACCGACTTCTTGAATCGTGGTAACTCGTCCATCAATCTCAACAGTAAGAGTGCAGAGGCAACCAGTAAGAGTACCATCAGCGTCCCTAACAACATCATTAATATGAAAATCATAAGCTCCTAATATTCCCAATAGGAACTGTGTCACTATTCCGTGAGGCACATACGCTGCTGCGAATTTACCCGGCTTAGTTTCCACAAACCTATCTGAAAATGGTGTGGCTAATTTACTTAACTGACTCATCATCAGCCTCCTTTATTTTTATGACATCAACTATGTCGATATCTCCTTGCTGCTCACAGATGTCGTAGTACGGACAGTAATCACATTCCCAAGGAATCTCTGTCGGCCAATACGACATCAAACCTTCCGGCAATCTTCCTGTTTCAAGGAATGCTTTCGCGGTTAGCGCATGTTGCTCTAAGAAATATGTTGTAGCTACTAGTAGCGACGTTTCACTTTCATCAAATGATTCGTGAATGTCGTACAACCACTCAACCATATCTCCTGCACGAGCACTATCTTTCCAACGAGAAGGCGTAGCATCACTGCACACATAAACTAAATGCACTTTAGTTACACCTAAACCTAAGGCATACGCACACGCTTGAAACAAGTGCTCTTCTTTTGGCCCTTCGTTTCTTGCTTTGCGAAACCCATAGTTACGCATTGTTTTTATTTCTAAAACAGTTCCTTCACTTTTGCTTGGGTTGCTGTGCGACGCATAATAAACACCGTCAGCATGACCAGACGTTAAACAATCAGGGATACTGACCTCAACTTCAGACTCGAAGTTATGAACAAACTCTTTAAACGCTGCTTGAATATGTTCATGCATGGTGTTGCCAATTTCTCTAGCAACAAACCCATTAATCGCATTAGGACCAGCATCTATCCGACGCATCTGCATTCCATCTAACATTTGTTTCCGATCACACGTTGTGATATTAGAAACCCTTAGAAAAGAACCATCAGCAGTCGGCTTGTTCTCCGGGTAGCGAATGTACCGTGATAGCACAGACGCAGCCGGACCCGTTTCGTATTGCATTATTCTCCATTTCTACATGCAGTTTATCAGTCACCGTGGCTCATGGCGTCCGTTGATATTCTTTTCTGTGAAGATTTCTCCACAGCAAACATCTCCGCCGTCAACACTTTCGAACCAGATGTTGGTAGTGCTATCCCAAGAAATGCGGATACCACAATGTTTACAAGTAAAAGTGACTTTTCGCATGTCAGTTCCCTCGGGCCTCATCAATGCGGCGATCCCAATAAGCTGATTCAGCAACCTCGATAGCTTCGAGCATTTCTTCATATTCTTCATCACTCAAATCTGCATATGGATCATCGGGTGGATCTATACAAAAGTATTCCATTACTCTTTCCAATACTCGTAATAATATTCAGGAGTCGTGCGCCACAAATACTGCGGACCAGCATGACGTTTCTTGCGTCGAGACAACCTTGTCTCTTGACGTTGACACGCATCACACACAACAGGCTCAATCAAACCAGCCTTTTGTGCTCGCTTCATTAACGGACCAAGCATTCGAGCATTATCTAACTTGACATTCATACTCTCTAAAACAGCATGAACTTCATCAGTAGTCCACGAGTTATGCGGCGCTGTTGTCCGACATACCTTAGCTATTGCATGTTTAGCAGCAAGCTTCTGGGATGGACGGGCACCTAACTCTGCCCGTGCCATCCCAATATCACGTTGCTGCTTACCTTCAAGCTCCGACATAGCTACGTGCCATGTTGTACAAGGCTTTAGCTACAGCGTTAATGAAGGCATCATCATCGGGATCAACAACTGCTGACCCTGCATATTCCTTTATGTAATGCTCGATGTCGTTTTCTATAACAGTGGTCACAATATGTTCTACCTCACCACTGTCTCGGATCACATCAGCGCAGATGTCACCCACAATGTCACAGAAACTGCCGTCATTAGCAAAATCCCGTGTATCTATTTCTACTGTTGCTTCAATACTCATTTTTTCTCCTTTTCAATGAGTTCTTTAACCGACTACCAAAACCTTGGCAGCCTTTTCTGTCATCGGCAGCTTCCCGAACATGACATTGGCTTGATGCCTACGGTCACGTTCAAGGCTGCTCTTAACACCTTTAAGTGATTTATCTTTCTGCTCCCATGCTTGCACAGCCATGAGCGCACCCCATCTAGTGTTACGCACACCAGATATATCTTCATCTTTATAAAACCTATTATCAAGATTTCTTTTAGTGTTTACCCAACGAGTCAACTGATTATGGAAACCCTGAGGGGTTAACGAATGATCCATATTCAGTGGTCGAGGTCCAATGAGATCCTTAACCAAATTATCCCACTGCTGATCGACAAACATTTGATTAGCCATTCTTTCAATCTGTGCAGCGTAATCTTTATGACGTTCATAACCTGCACATAATTGTTCAACAGCTTCNTGCATCATGCCTTGCGGATCACCCATCTTCTTGAACTTAAAGACAGCTTCNTTATCCAAGATGTTCCACTTAAACGTATTGGCACATACAGTNGCAGTAGCTGACTGAGTAGCAATCAACGGAACCAAACGGTCATGTCCATTACCGATATTAAATATTGACTCGACTTTCGACCAACCCGGAATAACTATGTCATCTTTAAACTTCAAAGACACATAACCAACAGCACCATTGTCATAGGTACCAACTGATTCAATAGTTTCTACTAACCCAGTGTCGATAAGCAATCCAGTTAAATCATCAATCATAAACCGATGCTGAACTATCTGATACCGGTCACTTACTTCGGCATAAGCATATGGATAATTGACCATCTTCAAGACATTTCTGCCTTCAAGAATTACACCTATCTCATCATGCTCAATATGTATCGGGTGACGCTGAACTTCACACCAGTCAAATGCATCTCTTGCATCCTCCCAGTCGATAGGTCCAACAACTCCCAACCTATGCCAAGGCGTTCTCGCATATAAAGCGTGCTTGGCATCTAACGCTGTCATTCTATGTGACATTTATTTCTCCTTTATTTGGGATCTTCGGGAGAGAGGGCTTTGTTTATGGGAACGACGCCCCCTCTCCCTTTCTTGCAGCTAATCAGGTGGACTCAAAAACATCCGATTAGCCACGTTCTAATAGCGACCACACGTCCAAAGACGCCATTTCGCTTCGGTATTTTCAACGATATAAAACGCAAATCGAGTTGATTGTTCAATTTCAAACCGATCAGCCCACTTATCCTTGAACACATTATACCAAAAATACTTATTAATTTGGAATAAACCATGATCTTCCCCGTTATACGCACGAGGATTATGCAATGACTCACACCACGCAATTCCTAACGCATCCACACAATCATCCACAAAATACTCACAGACAATAGGTGCAACAGGCTCCGGTGGCTCATGGTTAATAGCAGTAAAATCTAAAATTCGCCAAATGACTAACCACAGATTCACATCATCCCTCTCGCACGCAAGATTTGCTCTCTAGTAAATGCATCATGTTCCACCACTGGAGTATCACGCTTCGTACCTCCCGACTTTTTACGTTCCTTCTGACGCAACTCAATACTGTGCATACGCCAAGCATCCCGACATAAAGCACAACGACAACCATTTCCATACTGAGTAGCAGACGGCTGACCCTTACACTTACTAGATTTCATACGACGGATAACCCCTATCAATACCAAACTCATTCGGAATAGACTGACTCTTCACACGCTCCTGAAAAGCATGTGACTGCTCGTCATACATCTCTTCAAGATCATCATCAATACGATTACGCCACTGCTGCAACTCATTAATAATGACCCAAAACGCAGAATGCCCAAGATCCTGAGCTTCTTTAAAGTGACTAGACTTACTTTCCCCTCCCATGTCTATCCACTGAGATGAACCATTCATCAACTCGTTAATACGCCTCGTCAACGCCATACCAATAACCTCAGCAGTAAGTAACGGACGGTTAATACAATCATCAATAGTCATACGACTACCCTTTCTATGCTCTTAGCTATGCCCAATTTGATTCTGATAGTGAATTTAGCGAACAGGGTGGGAGGGAGGAACCACCCTGCTCGCTTGGCACAATGACCTTTCGGCTTGTATTGCTCGCCTACTTTCAGTCTCTTATGCCTGTCTCAACACCTGCTATGAAGGCCTAGTCCATAGCGTGAAGCCTCAACTTCGGCCTTATGCAACGTGTTGATATGTTTATGATTAGGTGCTATTGCCATTTGAACAGCAACACCCTCACTAACTAACACTTCATTAATTAATCTTCCATCGTCACGGTAAATATTCAACAACAAACGTCCATAGTTATCACGTTTATCTCGTTCTGTCTCTACCTTCAACGTATTACCTAATGTCATGTGAGCTAGCATTTTCTTTGCTTGTAACGCATAACAAGCGCCAATTTCCGGGGCATTTACCCCGATAAGGCGCACTGTCTCTTGCTCTCCATCTATGTAACCGACAACAGTATCGCCATCAATTACCCTTGTAATCTGTAATTCGCTGTTGCTGTTCACTCCTGTGGATAGGAGTAACAGTGTGACACCGATACTTGTCAGTGTCAGCGCCACACCAGTGGTCTTACGCACTGGCAACCTTTCTGATAGTGAATGGGGGCCAGAGTTTCCCCTGACCCCCATTGGGCTTCCCCGACCGGTCTGCTGCGACCGGCCCTGATGGGGTTAGAACGGTGATTCGTCCACGGGGAGTACATGGTCGCTGTTGCCAGCTAGCACTCCGTCATCTCCTTCCTGTTGTTCGAGGAACCAGAGGCGGCCCTTCGCTTTGTTGATGCGGCCATACAATGAATCTTCAGATCCTGTGCGGTCATTGAGATTGAAGTTCTCCTTGAAGATTCCGATTTTGAATAGGCGCATGAATCCTTTGTCATCGTGATCTCGACGGCAGTGGAACTCAACTGCTCGTTCGGTGCCTCCTATCTGCATGTCGATGATGAAGCTCAAACGGTCGTCGGCCCAAGCTCGTTCGTTGCGAGGCACTCCTGAGTTCTTGGTGACAATGCGACGGATCATTGCATCAGCCCTACCGAGGAATGGATAAGAACGGCTCGCTGCTTGCTCTGCGAGAAATTCGTTCTTCACGATCTCCGGGTGGTACTTCGGTACGATGTTGGCCCAAGCGAATATGTCGTAATCACCGGGTCGTTGCTTCGTCGATGCTGCTCTGACCGGGCTGACCAGCGGTGGGTCATCCTGATCGAGAACATCAACTGACATGTCGTATTCTGTCTTGTCGAGTTCGCTGATTAACGCATCCAGTATCGCTCGCTGACGCTCAACTGCACCGATCTCTGCTTCAGGAACCATCCTTGGCTCGCTCGGTGTAATCGTTTGGGTTTCTTCAACTGCTGGAACTGCGTCCCATGTTGTTTCCGTTGTATCTGATTCAGCCATTTGGCTCTCCATTTCTGTTACTTCGAGGCCTTTACCCCGGAGTTCTTTTGTGTACCGCTCACTGAGTTGCGGTTGTGTTTCACGTACTGATTCAATTGTCAAGCTGGTCCCGTTCAAGATTGCGATCTCCGCAGAATTAAATCCATATGCTGCTTCAACTTGATCGTCTGATGTCTGAACTGGTGTCCACTCTTTAGTTTCTGTGACTTTTATGTCGTCACTTTTCGAGAACTTACCGCCATCAGTAATCAGATGACCGCACGTACCACGGTATGACTTGTAGACCATATCGCCAGTGCGTTTCCGCCCTCGGTATTTTCCTTGTGTGTAAACCTCACACTTTGGACACAGTATTGATTTAACCTTCATTACGCTATCCCTTCTATCCATTTTATTTTTTCTTCTTCTCTTCTCATTTTCTCTTTTCTTTCTGTTTGTCGATATTTCGGCGGTCACTACTGGCTCCGCCGAAATATCGACAAACCTGATAGTGATTACTTCCTTTTGTATGCTGGTCCATATACCCATTCAGGCCCGAATACGATTCGTTCCCTGAATGATCCATCTGGTCCCGGTCTTTCTTGAAAGCTTGCCCACTTGACTATGTGTGCATAACGATGAGGGTTACTGGTGATGGCACAACTACATGTGGCACAGTACGTCCGTACCCATGTTGAATGACGGTTAACCATTTTGATGTGGTAACCGCCAACTTTTTCGTGCCCACAATCCAATACTGTCATGTGGTTGTTTCCTTTCTATTGTTGTTCCGCTGGACGGTAGTAAGCAACTGGTGTCTCGGTCTTGACTGCTGCACGATGTAGATCTGTGCACAGGAAGTCGTTTTCGTTGAGTTGCGAGTCGAACACAATCACTGCGTCCGCATCGTTGACCATTGACCAGTTACGCTTGGACACTGCACCCTGAGGATGCTTGTTCCAACGTGGTGCGTACGATGAGATCTCAACGTTGTCACGCTGTGATGCCCAAATACGAACCATCGCATCAACACCATCTCGCTGACCTCCATCGATTACACGGATGACTGCATCAGGCATGTCAAGCTGTTTTGACAACTTGGTGTCAAGCACAGTGTTGACTGCTTCTTGGTCTGTCCATGTCTTCGACCCTGAGATTGCGAGGGTGAATGTTATATGTGCCCACTTGTCCTCCATAGTGGTGCTCTCCTTTGCTAGTTGGTCATTACTTACTTGCTGTACTGAACCCATTTGGATTCTCCTTTACTTGGATACCGGGATTGGTATCGTCGGGGCCACCGACCTAAGCCGATGACCCCTGCGCTATCAATCCGTGAACGGATCTACATGCTGCAACAGATACGCTTTGTAGTTCTGCTGCGCTATAACTGCACGACAAGCACGGATGTGAGGCTCTGCGACTGCACGGTAATGCGTGAGGTCTGTGTCCTCCATGTCCAATTGAGCCTGATAGTGAACAGTTTTAACTGTCCAGTGTGCAGGCTCCCATAGTGGTAATTGTCCTGTCATATTGTTTCCTTTCTTATTGTGCTAACTGTTAAATGACAAATGTGACGTTACGGTTGTCGTAATCGTTAAGACGACGGACCTTGCAACGACGTACGTACAGATCGTCGGCGTAAGCTTCTATGTCGTCCTCGTCGTACTCGAAGTAGTGCTTCGGATGACTGAGTTGCACTTTGTACTTGCTTTCGACTTGCTGACGTGTCTCGTCAAAGTCGTATGTGCATTCGCCGTAGATTTCGGACTGCGTGTACTCGTCCATCGAGGGCCACGCTGTGAGGTCTGCGAACTTGACGCTGATGGCACGGACTTTGTAGGTCCACACCACGCACGCCACGATGTAGCGCATAATGTACATATCTGTAACCTTTCATGTTACTGTTATCCAGTCGAGTGACTGGTTGGGGCCACCCACCTTGTAAGGCGAGTGACCCGGATCAACCACTGACTATTCTGCTGGTGTCTGCAACCATGCACGCTGTGTAGCGGCTGGGGACAGCTTGACGAACTCTGGATCTGCTCGCCACGCCTTGCCGTACGGCTGCACGATGCGACCGCTGGAACCAGCGACCAGATCGTTACCAACGGTCTTGAAGGAAACGTAGCGGACTACGCCATCGAGAGCCTGACACGGCAGCACGGTGTGGGTTGAATGTTGCATAGTAAGTAACCTTTCATTGTCTGATAGTGATGAGTGGGAGATGCTTTTGTCCTGCACCCCACCCACCATGGCACTACCGTAATCACCGCAGACTTCAAGCCCGCTCCAACAAAATAATTGTTTCAGATTTGTGACAATCTCTCATTCTCATTTTCTCGTTCGCCCGATTGTCACAAAGCTGACACCATTATGACTTGGAGGCTGGATGGGGAGGGGGTTGGGCAATCCGGGAGAGGCGGACTCCCCAGCCAGACGCAGAAGTCTGCTGTGATACGGTTGGGCCACTGGGGGGTGGTTTAGCTTGGGGTGGTATGCCGAGGCCCCCTATCACAGTATGGTGCTTATCTCTGGGGGTTTGAGTTAGGTTCAGTGGTTTGTTTTGGGCGTTTTTGAGTGGTGTGTTTGGTTGGTGGTTTATACCTTGGTATTCCCCCGAGTGTTGAGGCCACTCTCGCCTTGACCTAGCCTCGCTGTGCTGGTCGCTCCGTGCCCCCCTGTTGGTGTGGGCCGTCGTGTCTGGACACGGAGTCAGATGCCCCTCTGACGGGCGATCAAACCGGTGTTAGCGGCGAGTGCGTTTGTACTGTATCATCTCGGCACGGGGGGTTGGCCCTTTTTTGGAGATTTTGATGGGATACTTTGGAGATAATCGGGATAGGTATACGCCTAAGAGTTATGGCTGGAAGTCTGGGGGGACTGAGTGGGCGAGGGCTGATGCGAGTCGTGGTTATGTGCACGATCACCATTCTGTGCCGACTTTAAAAGTTTTTGGTCAGACTATTGGTTCCCGTTTTAAGACGAATCAAGAAATGAAGGATCAGGAGCATGGTGTTACGTTGCGGCATGGGGCTACTCCGGGGAATGTTCGTAAAGGAAATACTTATCAGGAGGGGATCGCTAAGGGTCGTGGCAAGATAGCTGGTTCAACTGTGCATGGGGGCGGCAACTTTTCGATGCGCCATAAGTATCAAGCGAAGATTTCTAACGAATTGCGGAAGAATTGGGCTAGGAAAAATAATCCTGATACTTCTGTGAGTAATCCGATGGGGTGGGACGACTAAATGTCTAGGACTGTTCCCAGTCCAAAGCGATCCGCTTCCTATTATAGAAAAAACGCTAAGGCACGAGCTAAGAAAGCCGCTTATGATAAAGCTTTCAACGCTCGACCTGAGCAGAAAAAAGATAGGGCCGAGCATGGCCGTGCTAGATACAAAGCCAAAAAAGAAGGAAAAGTGAAATCTAATCAGGATATGGTAAGGGGGAAGGGGGGCAAGCTACGTGCAGGCGACAGATCAAAGAACCGGGCACGGAAATGACCATTGAAGACATCGCTGAACGATCCGACGTTTGGCGAGACTCCATAGAACATATCCTGAAAAACGTTAAAGCCATTATCGGCGCAGTTATCGCTGCCGGTATCGGTGTTTGGGCGTTCTGGCCCAGCGGAGATCCAGAACCCACAGCCCCCGTCACAGAAGAAGCATGTGTCGCACTCCTAGAATCTTTAAACGATCCAAGTGTTCGAAGCTGGACTGAGGCACAATGGTCAGTATTCGAACAATCGCAAATAGCGTTGGAGTGTGACTAATGGCTGAAGACATCGAAAACGACTTCAAACAAATAAAAGTCAGCCGCCTAACCCTCGGACTTATTATGTCCGTAGCAGTCACATCAGGCGTAATCGTGTGGAACGCCGCCCAAGTAGCAGGCCGGATAGGTGAACTCGAAGACACCGTAAACCGAGTCGAACAAGACATGGGCGAACTAACCTTTGAAACCGACCCTACAATCCTCATCAGACTCGACTCATTAGAGAAAAAAATCGACGAGCTTGCTGATATGGAGGGCTTGACCGAAATAGATGAGCGTTTGGGTCACATCGAAACATGGATAGAGGAACTAGACCGGGACTCCGGCGAAGAGTTCCGGTGGGAAATAGATGATCTGCATCATCGGTCTTTTTCTTTAGAACAAGCAATTCGTAGTAGACCGTGGGGAGATGATTTTCTCCGAGACTATTTAGGATGGTAAATGCCTGCTAAACCTGACCCTC
>PABN01000093.1 GCA_002699555.1 Dehalococcoidia bacterium | reverse complement strand
GAACCCCCGACATCCTCCTTGTAAGGGAGGCGCTCTAGCCAACTGAGCTAACGGCCCGAAAAGACAACTCTATCGGATTAATTTGCTCTAATTATCCACTTCAAAAGTTTGACGTCTCGAAAGAAGCTCTTCACCCAATTTTCTTCCTGCAGCTGCAACCGGAGTTCGCCGCTCATTACGGTCCAGAACGCATAGTTCACGGCTTTTTACTTCGTAGACAACTCCCCCAGCTTCTTGACATATCAACATTCCACCCAGATAGTCCCACACTCCGTGAGCATCAGGCATGCAATCAACAAAAGCATCAACCTGACCATCCGCAATCGAACAAAGTGCTAAAGCAGCAGAACCTAGATTTCGAAACTGATCCCAACCTAGATCTTTTTCAGGAAGTCCTGAAACGACAACGAGAGAGTCATCCAAATCCGGACACATTTCTCTTTCAATAGCATCACCATTCTTGCGCGCACCCCAACCCCTCACAGCGTCATACCTGTCACCATTAACCAAGTCTGCCACTACCGCTATCCATGGCCCCTGTTCATCAACTGCACAAAGACTCGTGGCGAACCATGGTAAACCACGTGATGCATTAGTTGAACCATCTAAAGGATCTACGACCACTGTTGGAAATAATTTGTTTTCCGGAAGGAGTAATTCTGATTCTTCACTTAAAATTCCATACCCCAATGGCTTCAAAAATTCACAGATAGCCGCATCAGCGACCACATCACTCATGTACTGGTCAGGTCGTTTCCCAGATAAACCCCAGTCGTCATTATTATCTAAAGCTAGAAAAACTGAGTCAACCACATCATGCAAATCGCTCAAAACGCTTCGCGGCTCGAGAAACTCTTCAGTTGTATCCATATATTCGTTATATCAATCAATTGATGAGTCTGACAATTTTGCCTTTAGTCTGTAGAGATGACAGCACCGAAAGGAACCGACTTTGACTGTTGTTGATCTCGCTGGATTCATAGCAAGCCTTAAAGATCTCGCAGTGGAATCAGGCTTTCATGTGCACGACGAAAGGCACTTCGTTGAAACATACTCAATGCGGCAAGCTTTCGAAATTGACCTACACCCCGAAACAGCTTGTGGAGGACCATTAGACCTGCACCTTTCTTTAGACATCGAACCACGAACCATGATGTCTTTTGAAGACGAGGTTGTTTCACTACCTGAAGATGAAATACCCAGTGAAGATCTGGTAGTCCAACTTATTTTCTCCTGGTCGCTACCTCCATTGGAAAATCGCCCTGACCTTTTACTCCTAGCCACTGAACTTGCCGGCATAGGTGGAACGGACCTACCAACTGAGATTTCCGCAGTTGACTCTTTCCCAAATGTGACTGACTCCCCTCAACGATCATTAGGTGTGGTGGGTCGCCTGGAAATACCCCTATCAGTAATTTATGTAGCAGAAGAAGCATCTCTCATTGTTGCAGCTTTCAAACGTTGCATATCAATAAGCAACTATCTTCTAGACAATGCGCAAATCTGGATGGAAATTTCTTGAGGAAACCCCAATCTTTCACCCACCAACAAAACTGATCAATAAAAAACACACTTCCTTATTCTCTTTACTTTTGGCATTTTCCGTAAGCACTTCTGCATGTGCTTCCACTTCTCAAACTTCAGGAATTGAAAAACCTTATTCAACTACTAAAGCAGTAGCTGCGTCCACTCCGTCAACTACCACTACTACTACAACTACGACTTCTGCACCTGTTTTCCTTACCCCATCTGAGGACGAAAGCTTTGAAAAAGTTGCTGAGTTATGTGACTTGGCTTCAAATTCCTTGGAATGCGAAGAAGACTGTTTTACTGATGATTCAAACCTTCGTGAATGTATAGACGAGGCTGAAGAAATTCTGAATACTCACAAACCAGAAAAAGACACAGAATTTGAACCCTTAACAACATGGAAAACCACCACATCTACCGCATTAGAAAATACGCAAATAACAGACGAAGAGAACGTAAATGCAATTGAAACGACAACAGAAAACGCTCCTGTATTTATCGATTCATACAAATTCTCTGATAATGACTTCGGGACACAAGTAACAGTTGTCGTGAGTGACTCAGTACGGTCAATAAACAGCAACGCTTTGGCAAACCATGAAACTGGTACTTTTCCAAATTCTGGAAATCCAAATTCAATCACCGAACAGGATGTGAGTTATGAATTCACAACCGAACCTGTCTATACCGGTTCCTCAACAGAAGTTTTAACGACAGGCGTCGCAATTAACGGTGTTAAGTTCGAGCCAGGTACAGCAGAGTCTGTTAGTTGCGCTAGTGGAGAGTTTTACAGAATTGAAGCTCTGCAGGAAACCTACAACCTTGGTTTGGATACGAATAATGCCCACGTTCAACCAACAGGCGAGTACCACTATCACGGTATTTCAAAACTTCTAGTAGATGCTTTCAGCACAAGCCAAGACCTAGTTCATCTTGGTTTCGCAGCTGATGGTTTCCTGATTTACTACTCGAAATCCAATAACTATGAATCAGGATACGCACTTAAGAGTGAACCAAGAACCGGAATAGATTGTTTAGCTACGGGACCTGCAGGAGGAAACACAGTTTCAATAAATGGGACTTTTCCCGACGGGACTTACACCTCTGACTGGATTCACACAAATGCAGATGGGAAGTTAGATACCTGTAACGGAATAAGTATAAATAACGAATACATGTACCTTATGACAGACACTTTCCCTTACATCCCGAGATGCCTGAACGGTCAAGTAAACGAATCCACAGTGGGAAGACCCCCACCATCACTGGGTGGGCCTCCTGGAGGCGGACCGCCTCCAGATCTGACTTTTGTAGCTGAAGCTCTAGGAGTTGAAGTCTCTGATCTGATGTCCGCCCTTGGGCCCCCACCGCCAGATCTTGAAGGTGCCGCATTGAAACTCGATGTTCCGCTATCAGAACTTCAGGCACTCATGCCGCTCCCAGGTTAAAAAGTTGATTGCGGATTCTTGATTTCAAGAAATCTAATTCTAAAGTCTCAGCATCATATAGATTTCAGGAGTTTGCATTCACATGCCTTTTAATACAAATGAGACAGACCGTCTCCTTTCAACTACCCGTTCAGTCAAAAATCGTTTGGATCTTGAACGCGAAGTTTCAGAAGAATTAATTCTTGACTGCATAGACATAGCTGAACAGGCTCCAACCGGTGGAAACCAGTCAAGTCGAAGATGGTTGGTGATACGCGACCCTGAAACAAAAAAAGAAATTGCTGAGCTTTATCGTGAAGTTGGCGGCCAGTTCCTCAAAGAACAATCTGAACTCTTAGACGGAACCGGTCACCACAATGAAAAAACCATAAAAGCCTCCTCTTACCTTGCAGAAAACCTAGANAAGGTACCTGTTCTCGTTCTGGTGACTATCTACGGTGAACANGATGGTAGTGGGCGNCCAGGTCTTTTTGATTCTGTTATNCAAGCCGCNTGGAGTTTCTGTCTTGCTTTGCGTTCACGCGGACTTGGAAGTGCATGGACAACAATGCATTTGGGAAACTCTGAAAAAATAGCAAGCCTTTTGAGTATTCCAGAAGGAGTAACACAGATAGTTTTACTTCCTGTGGCTCACACTCTTGGTGATGAATTTTCACCTGTGCCGCGCGATTCTGCTCGTGAAATAACATGGTTTGAGGGTTGGGGTAAAACCACAAAAAAATCAACAAATGGTTTGGCTTCATTTCAAGACGGACCTGGCCTTACCGTAGAAACTGATATCAAGGCGACGCCTAGACAACTTTGGGACCTAATATCGGACATAAATATCTCAAGTAATTTCAGTAACGAGTTTGAAGGTGCCGACTGGATAGATGAAATCCCGCAACAGGGAGCCCGGTTCCAAGGGCGTAACAAAAATGAGAGAATCGGTGAGTGGGAAGTCACCTGTCACGTGATCTCCTATGAACCGAACAAAAGTTTCGCTTGGACCGCTGGTGATGTTGAAAAACCTGCTGCGACTTGGGAGTTCCGTCTAATACCCTTAGCAGGTGCCACGCGACTTAGGTTCTCCATGACTCTAGGTCCCGGACCCTCTGGTTTGACAAGAATTATTGAACAAAAACCCGATGCAGAAAAGAAAATCATTTCGAATCGCCAAAAAGATCAACAAGTGAACATGCTTAAAACTGTTGAAGGAATAAAACAACTTGCCGAACAGAAATAAGGTTTACTGACCGCTCAAAACAACTTTTTCTTCGGCTAGAAAACATACAGACCTCTCCCAGTCGACAAAATTCTTTTCATCTTCTAAGAAAGCGCCAAAAGCTTCTTTCCCTTCACCCTTTTTCCACTTTGTAGTGAAAGTTTCAAGGTCATCTATCCAAATTTCAGCTACCCCATCAAACTCATCCATCCCATTACGGATTTCTTTAACCTCTCTGTTTTCCTCTTCGGAAATAGGGAAAACCTGTACATATTTTCGGATGCCTAAAAGTTCAGCAGCATTTGGAGAAGCTGAATGAGGGTGTTGCTTCTCCCAATAATTTTGGAACTCTTCACGAGTCAGGTGCGGCAACCGTCGCATACAAAAGGTTAATTTCAGCATCTCTAACAACTTTACTGCCAGCTATTTGCTTGACGCACATCAAATGGCACTATCGTCACTTTTATGGAAAAACTTAATCTCTCTGCTGATGAACTTCTTTCAACCACTCGTTCTGTTAGAAAACGTCTGGATTTTGACCGTCCTGTTGATGAAAAACTGATAACTGAATGTCTAGAGATGGCTGTTCAGGCGCCGACCGGATCCAATAGTCAGAATTGGCACTTTCTGGTGGTAACAGATCCTGATAAACGTTCTGCGCTTGCCGATATCTACAGAAAAGGTTTCGAAGTTTATGCAAACATGGTGGGTAGTGCCGGCCAGCTAGCTGAAGTGGCAGAAAATGAAGAAAGAGCCGCTCAACAGATGAGAGTCACCGAGTCAGCAACTTATTTAGCTGAGAACATGCACCGCGTTCCTGTGATGATGATCCCTTGCCTACCGGGACGAGTTGATCAAATGCCAGGCTTGGCAGGAGCATCTCTCTACGGGTCGATAATTCCTTCAGCTTGGAGTTTTATGCTTGCTGCGCGTGAACGCGATCTTGGCACCTGCTGGACAACAATTCATCTAATTTTCGAACAAGAAGCTTCAGAAGTTCTAGGTATCCCCTATGAAGAAGTAACTCAAGTTGCCCTTATAACAGCTGCTCATACTCTTGGATCTGATTTTAAACCCGCGACGCGAATACCTATGAATGAAGTTGTTTCCTGGAACGACTGGAAGTTTTAGATCAGAAATTTATTGAACTCTTCCATCACGCAATGAAGTGAGTAGAACTCCTGCAGATATTGCAGCTGTTTCTGACCTGAGTATCGAATCGCCAAGCGAACAGCATTCCCTACCCCTGGTTTCTTCTTCGGTCCAACCGCCCTCTGGGCCAATGACCAAAAAAGAATTTTCGAGTGTCAGTTTTTCACCTCCCGGGTGAGCCAACGAAACCCCCTTTCGCAGACCCAAATCTGAGAAAGGTTGAGTTTTCATAACTTCCGGAATGTAAACCTGTCTCGATTGCATCGCAGCTTCTCTTGCAATCCGATTAAGCCGTTTTTCATTTTCAACAATTTTTCTATCGTTCCACTGCACCACAGAGCGCTCCGCAACTGTGGGAACAATTCTGTCAACCCCTAATTCTGTTAATTTCTGAACAATCAATTCAGGTTTTCCTTTTTTAACAAGAGAGAAACCGATAGTGATTTCAATTTCTGGTTTTGGTCGAAAAAAAATATCGCTTGCTATCTCCAAGGTTGAGGCATAGAAACATTCCCGCCATTTGCCTTGTCCGTCTGAAACAGTTATTCGATCCCCGTGCCTAAGACGCAACACCTTGCCAAAATGATGCTCATCTTCTTCTCCTAATTCAGGGGCTTCGATTTCGTCCACAAACACATGAGGAACATTCAAGTCAATCAGCGGAAAATCTGAACCACTCAACTGAATGCCGATCGAAATTTGCCGATGAATCCCTCATCAGGAGGGTTCACTTCATCATCTCTGGATTCTGCAAAATCTCTTATTAGCTTCTCTTCCGCTGATGTCAGATCCGTAGGAGTCTCAACGACTACTTCAATTAGCAGATCTCCCCTCCCACGACCTTGTAAATGAGGAACGCCTCGACCTCTCACTCTAATAACCTGTCCACTTTCAATACCTTTTGGGATAACGAGAGTTTCTGAACCATCAAGTGTTTCAATCTCCATCTCAACACCAAGAATTGCTTGCGTTATCTGCACTGGGAGTCTGTGTATCAGGTCATAACCACTGCGTTCGAAATTTTGATGACCCGCAACTCTTATCTGAACATAAAGATCGCCGGCAGGACCCCCCCACGGGCCCACCGCTCCTCTTCCAGTGAGTCTTAGTGTCGTGCCATCATCGACCCCCGCCGTAACTTGAACTGAAAATGAGTCATTTACAACATTTCTCCCCTCGCCACCACACTCTTTGCAAGGGTCAGGTATGACCCATCCCATTCCCCCACAAGCGGCACACGCGACAGAGGTCATCATCTGTCCTAAAAGTGACTGTCTTACTTGTTGAACCTGACCGCTACCTTTACAAGCACCGCAGGTATCGCGACTCGAACCTTCAGATGCACCTGTCGCTTCACAAGTATCACATGCTAAAGCTGTTTTTATTTCAATTTCTTTCTCACAACCGAACACTGCCTCAGCAAACTCAAGATGCAAAGAGGTCTCCAAATCCTGCCCCTGTACAGGTCCTGATCTTCTTCGTGATTGTGAGAACCCTGAACCAAAAAACGATTCGAAAATATCACCTATCCCGCCAAAAGGATCACCCATGGAAGACGCACTTCCTGCATCTCCGAAACGGTCGTAACGAGATCTCTTTTCAGGGTCTGAAAGCACCTCATAAGCAAACGCTATCTCTTTAAACTTTTCTTCGGCTTCCGGGTCATCTGGATTCGCATCCGGATGGTATTGGCGCGCTAACCGTCGGTATGACTTCTTAATCTCTTCCGCTGAGGCATTTCGCTGTACCTGAAGCACTTCATATGGGTCACTAGACATTTTTTAACCCTCGGTTAAATGGTCACCTAAACTCCGGCCGACAATTCCGACTGTCGCAAGTGCTTGAGTATAGTCCATTCTTGTTGGACCGAGAATACCGATCGACCCTGCCGCCTCACCATCAATTTCGTACGGTGCTACAACTAGCGAACAGTCTGCCAGATGGTCGACGCCTGTTTCAGTTCCTATGACAACGCTAAGACCACGATCAATAACGCCACGAATCAAACTGACCACAATCATTTGACGTTCTAACAGATCCAGAACTCTTCGAATCCCTTCAGGCTCTGAAAGAGAACCTGCAAGGACTGAAGTTCCCCCTACATAAACAGTGTCCTTTGACTGAACTAAAGAAGTCAGAGTTCCCTCAACCTCTTCTATCAGACAATCAACATTAGCGTTTCCACTTCGCGGGACTTCAGGCAGAGAACCCAAGCGAAAACCTTTTAGGTATTTCGAGAGATAATGGTTTGCCTCATCTAATTCAGTTTCATTTATAACTATTTCTTTAGAAATCTCAAGTGAATGTTTTTCAACAACACCATTCGAAGTAACTAAAACAAGCAGAATTTGATTAAGTGAAAGGTCAACTAGGTGCACAGAACGTACTATCTGATGGTCAGAGTCAGGTGAAAGAACGACACCAGCACTTCCTGTCAACGCAGCTAAAAAATTACTAGTCTCCTGCAGCATCTGTTCAATCTCGATATGTGACCTGTCAAAAAAAGACTTGATCTGTTGGTTTTCAACCCGGTCAAGCCTTACGGGGCCCAATAAATTGTCAACGAAGAAACGGTAAGCCTTCTCAGTGGGAACTCGACCGGCGGATGTGTGCGGCTGATCCAGATAACCTTCGGATTCGAGAAATGCCATCTCATTTCTTATCGTCGAAGAAGAAACGTCTACTGATTCAGATCTTGCGACTGAACTCGAACCGACTGGTTGAGCAGTTTCGATATAAGCCTCAACAACAGCACCTAAAATCCCTGCTTTTCTTTCGTCTAGCATCCTTCGGATGTTACTCCAATCGTCTCTCTCTTAAGATTATATATTTCTGTTTCTATTCTTCGAGACTCAGAGCTGAAACAAAAGCCTCTTGAGGAACATCAACACGACCAATTGACTTCATTTTCTTTTTACCTTGCTTCTGCTTTTCCAATAATTTACGCTTTCTTGTTATATCACCGCCGTAAAGTTTCGCTGTTACGTCTTTTCTGTAAGCTCTGACGGTTTCGCGGGCGATTATTCGACCACCGATGGTGGCTTGTATCGGAACTTCGAATTGTTGACGCGGAATTAACTCTTTTAATCTTTCCGCCATTTTTCGACCATACTCATATGAAGCATCTCGGTGCACAACTGCACTAAAAGCATCAACAGACTCTCCTTGTAGCAAGATGTCGACGCGCACAAGATCAGACTTCATGTAACCGGCAGGTTCATAATCAAGACTTGCGTAACCCTGGGTTCTGCTTTTCAATTGATCGAAGAAATTGAGAACTACCTCTGCTAAAGGAAGTTTATATTTCAGTTCAATACGTTCAGGAGACAAGTATGACAACTTGTCCAATTCGCCACGCCGCCCTTGACAAAGCTCCATCAACGTGCCCGTATATTCTGCTGGCGATATCAAAGTAGTTGATAACCATGGTTCCTCTATCGCTGTGAGTTCTCCTGCCGATGGAAGATCACAAGGATTATCAATTTCTTCTACTTTTCCACTTGAATGGGTCACACGGTATTTAACTGAAGGTGCAGTGGTTATTAAGTTAAGGTCGAATTCTCGCTCAAGACGCTCCCTGACTATCTCCATATGCAACAAACCTAGAAAACCGCATCTAAACCCGAAACCCAGCGCAGATGAAGTGTCAGGTTCAAAAGTAAAACTTGAATCGTTAAGTCTGAGCTTTTCCAAAGCGTCTCTCAAGTCACCGAAATCATCTCCGTCTATTGGATACAACCCACTAAAAACCATCGGCTTTGGTTCTTGGTATCCGGCTAATGCCGACTGGCTTCCACCATTCGTGGTAGTGATTGTTTCACCGGATCGAGCTTCCCCGACATCTTTAATCCCAGCAAGCACATAACCAACTTCACCTGGTCCGAGGCTTTTAACTGGTGTCATCTCAGGACGCCAAACTCCAACTTCATCTAGTTGATGATTCGTTCCAGCCTGCATGAACTTTACAGACATTCCGGCATCTAATCGACCTTGCATTATTCGTACCGAAGACACGACTCCTCGATACTGGTCAAAGTGACTGTCAAAAACAAGCGCTTGAAGCGGCAAGTCTTCGTTAGCTCCAGGGGAAGGTGTTTTTTCGACAACTGCATCAAGAAGTTCTGAAACTCCTTCACCAGTTTTTGCACTGATACGAAAAATTTCATCGGTTGGTATACCCAAGGCTTTTTCTATCTCTTCCGCGTATCGATCAGGTTCTGCGGCTGGTAAATCTATCTTATTTAACACAGCCACTATTTCTAGGTCATGCTCCAGCGCCTGATAGCAATTAGCTAAAGTTTGTGCTTCTATTCCCTGCGCCGCGTCGACTACTAATATCACTCCCTCACAAGCAGCTAAAGATCGGCTAACTTCATAGCCGAAATCAACATGACCTGGTGTGTCTATTAGGTTAATTACCGCGTCTTTCCAATCGAGGCGCACACTTTGAAGCTTTATAGTGATTCCTCTCTCACGCTCCAAATCCATAGAATCGAGATATTGAGCTCTCATATTTCTTTCATCTACAGCCCCACAGAGTTCAAGCATCCGGTCAGCCAGCGTTGACTTACCATGATCAATATGAGCAATGATTGATGTATTACACATCTTTTTACTAGTCATCTCTGCCGACCGTACATTCTCGTGGGCTCAATTACATGAATTAAATTGGATTCTTTGCTTTCTTATACCGTCCTGTATCTCTCAGCACACGCTAAGATTGGAGACTGCTAAAAGAAAAGGTTGTATTTACCCGTGGCAAATATTAAGAGTGCAATAAAACGTAATCGTCAGAATGAAGTGAGACGTTTAAGGAATCGGTCTTTTCGTTCAGAAATGCGTACCCTTGTAAAGTCAGCTAGGGAAACAGGTACTGCTGAAGATACCGCCGCTGCGATTAAAAAAATTGATAGAGCTGCTGCTAAAGGCATCATTCACACCAACAAAGCATCACGCGAAAAATCAAGACTTCAGAAAAGCTTAAACAGTAACAACAGTTGACCTCTAGCGCATTGCCGCTAAACGAGCCACGAGTATCTCGACAACTAACTCGGGTGGCCAACCTTTCTTCCCTTTTAAATCAAGATCTGCTTCTGCTATCAGTCCTATCGCTCTGAAAATATTCTTTTTTCCTAATCTTTTAGATGTAGAAAGAAGTTTTTTCGCAGGGTATGCACTAACCGAAAGGGCATCTGCTGCTGATTTTTCATCCTTGAGACCTGAACCTTCAAGACGCAACATTTTCTCATAATGCGAGTGAAGCAGAGCTAGGACGCCTAACGGGTGTCTGCCATCTGCTTTAAGCATTCTTTTGAGTCTTTCCAAAGCTTCGGGGATTTTACCGGAGTCGATAGAGTCGGTTAAATCCCATGGCATTACCGACCCTGCAT
>PABN01000092.1 GCA_002699555.1 Dehalococcoidia bacterium | reverse complement strand
ACAATGGCAAGAAGGTGACTTTCTCATCCAATGGCCTTCAACTGACCTTGAGTACAGGATTAAGGCAGCTAAAGAAATGTTCTCTAAAGTTATAAACTAAATGGAAGAGTTCAAAGATAAATGTCAGGGACTTGAAGTCCGTCTCGAAGAAATCGCCGCCGATCTTCAAGAACTTTCTACGGATTATAAACTTGCGGAGCGATATGTAGAAATCGATCAGGAAGTTTATGAGATGATGGAATGGTATGAAAAAACAAAAAACGAAAAGAAGGAAATGGAGGAGCGGTTGCGTCGTGTAGAACATGAAATGAAGTTATTCAATAATCATGTACAAAACATCAAATTACACGAATTTTCTCGCACTCATCGAGTGGGTTCGTATTCGCGTTTATCTAGATAATATACTGAGTACCTCTTTAACAGCTGGATGACGAACAATATCATCATCTTCCATCTCTACATGTGTGATGTAATCTAAATCTTGACACTGCATCTTATATATGAGATTTTCAAGTCCATTTTCTGATCCCAAATCTGACTGTTCAAGGTCACCAGTCACGATAAGTTTTGTTCCTTCTCCGACACGCGTTAACAACATTTTCATTTGGTTTGGTGTAGAATTTTGCATCTCGTCAGCGATGATGAGTGTGTTATCAAATGTTCGGCCGCGCATGTAACCCAGTGGTTCTATATCTATGAACCGATCCATTTGACTGTGACTGAGATACTTTTCAAAAATATCAAACATTGGTTTTGTCCATGGCTCCATTTTTTGATCCATGTCTCCAGGTAAGTACCCCATGTCCTCATCGGCTGCTACAATTGGGCGAGTGAGGACTATCCTTGGTCGTTGTAACTTATTCACGTGTTCGAGAGCAATCTGGCATGCTAACATTGTTTTTCCCGAACCCGCTGGTCCAGTTCCTACGACGATTGGTTTAGTCGACCTGAGAGCGAGCATGTATTTACATTGTCCAGGTGTTTTAGGGAAGTTCATATATATTAATTAAAGTTTTTTCCTTAATATAATGTATGGAGTTCCACTTTGTAAAATTAAATGTAAACGGAACATACCTGAGTTTGGTTGACCCATCATGTAAATCACGATTCGTGTGTTTTTCAACTCGGGAAACGGCGGAAGATTGTGTGGAGTATATATCGTCGTTTAGATCAAAATATAATACATGGCCTAGTTTTGATATGTCCAAACGTAGAAGAAAGATGAAAAGTCCCACAAATGTAAAATTAAGAACACCCGACCAAGTGAAACGTTATCTTGAGATCGAAACGTATGATTTCAATACAATCGAAACAATCGCAACTCGAACAAACTCTTCTTTTTATTGTGTATTAGAACTCGAAACGATTACATTTGAAAATGTTGAAACAATCGCAATGAATGGACGAGAAATGGATGCAAATGTTGACGATCGTTTATATAGAGACCTGCTTGAATATAACTTAAAAATAAATTAACTTGTACTAATAATGTGTGGAATCTTAGCCCTCTTCGGTGATGAAGTTGAAGTTTCTTCTTACCTCCTTTCTCACCGAGGTCCGGATGATTATAGAACAAAAACTTTAGGTAAATGTCGTATGGATTTTTATCGTCTCGCTATCAATGATCTCACAGATGCTGGAATGCAGCCGTTTAGAAAAGATAACGAGATGCTTGTATGTAATGGTGAAATTTACAATTATCGAGATCATTTGAGAGGTGATGAGGTGGGTAAAAGTGATTGTGAGGTACTTATTCCTCTGATTAGAGATTATGGTATTACGAAAGCTGTCGAAACAATCAACGGCGATTTCGCATTTGTGTACACGGATGGAAAACGTGTCATGGCTGCCCGAGACCCGGTTGGTGTTCGTCCCATGTTCTACACTCGTTACGATTCTGATTCGATTGCATTTGCGAGTGAAGTGAAGGCACTCCTTTTTCTAAACAGTGAAATCAAAATCTTTCCACCCGGACACATTTATGATTCTTACATTAACGATTTTGTATGTTACCATAACGGTTACTGGCGAGTACATAAATATATCAAAACTGGATTTCATAGAGAGTTGAGAGAGACCCTTGAACACGCTGTTCATGACCGTATCGAAACCACTGAACGTGACATTGGTTTTCTTCTTTCAGGTGGTTTGGATAGTAGTCTTATTGCTTCGATTGCTACACGAAAACTTGGGAAAATTCGTACATTCTCAATTGGTCTCGATGGTAGCCCTGATTTGGTGGCGGCTAAGAAGGTGGCTGAATATCTCAATACTGACCACACAGAGGTTAAGTTTACACCCCAAGAAGGAATTTCACATATTAATGATGTGATTCACTCTCTCGAGTCTTATGATACAACGACAGTTCGAGCAAGTACTCCAATGTGGCTTATATGTAAATACATCAAACAGCATACACCATGTCGTTACATTTTTTCAGGTGAGGGAAGTGATGAAATTTTGGGTGGATATCTCTATTTCCACAATGCACCAAATGTTGATGAGTTTGCATGTGAAAACATGCGTCGTTTGAGGCTTATTCATCAGTTTGATGGATTGCGGGCGGATAGATGTGCGGGTGCGCACGGTCTCGATCTGATTGTTCCTTTTCTAGATAAAAATTTTATCCAGTTGTGTATGACTATTAATCAGAATGAGAAGATTGCACCGATTGAAAAAAAGATTCTACGAGAGGCATTTGAAGGATATCTCCCGGATGATATTTTATGGAGACAAAAGGATGGTATGAGTGATGCAGTAGGAACGAATTGGGTGGATGAAATTAAAAAGTATGCCGAAGATGACGTGGATGACAAACTTTTTAGAGAAACGCGGGCTAAAGCTCGTGGTCACAACACACCACTAACAAAGGAGGAGGCTTTGTACAGAAACATCTTTTGGAAGATGTACGGAAAAGATAACGATCATCTCATTTCTGAAATATGGCGTCCTAAATGGACAAAGGTGACTGATCCAAGTGCGCGACTACTTATAGAAAAGAATCCCAAGTAATATATAATGGCACAATTCGTGAAAAATTTCGATTGTAAAAACGAAAACCATGCCATGTGGCTAAAAACAGTTGGAGGTGCTATGGCTAAGTCTGTGAATGGTGATCCCGTTGATATGATGAGTGCGGTTAACAGTAACCCACTCCCAGGAAATCCAAAAATTGACAATCCAATGGATTTTGCTTATGTACATTTTCAATTGTGTATGAAATATGCCAATGCCGTTTTAAACGGTGAGGCGTTTGTGCCTAAGACAAAATGATTCAAATTCTTTTAAAGTAAAATCTTGTGGTTCTGAGTGTTCATCCATTCTCACAAGTAATATTTTTCCATATACATCTTCCGTGTCGAACGGGGGTGGTAATGTGTTCTCATTCTTCACTTTACCATCTTCAGGTTTCATAATCACTACATCTATATCAGGCCATTGTCCGATGAAAGTTTGTCTTCCTTCTACAATTTTGAATATTTCATTTTTGTGAGGACTTATATCTAGATCTATCTCTACAATATCTCCAAATTTCTCACGGATGAGAATTGCTTTGTTCATCTTAAAGTTCTCTCATAAAAAAATATCAACTAAATGTAAATGAATAACAGGATCCTTTTAGGATTTGCCATTGTGTTTGTTGTTGCGTGGATGATATTCCGGTCTCAAGAGAAATATCAATCCGGTCGCATCGACTATCGACTTGCTTTTGTGGATACCAATCCTATGCGTCGTGTATCTGATGCTTTTGATTCTCCTGATCACAAGAATGTATATGAAGGACTTCCTTTGCCCTAAGTGAATAAAGAAATGACTAATTATAAGACAATAATGGATAATAAGACTCGAAAATTTGTGATTGAGCGTTTGTCCACACTTCTCGAGATTCCAGAGGATAGCACTATATGTATTAATCTCGAGAAATGTATACTAAATCATGCAACTGATAGAGCTAGATCTATGGGTGAAGAAGCTGCGTGGGACAATCATAAGTACGCGAGTATTTATAAACAAAAATTTTTAACAATTCAAAAAAGTTTGAAAGATAATCCAAAATTAAAAAGTAAAATTTTAGAAAAGAAATTGAAAACACAAGATGTGATAAATATGCGTCCAGAACATTTGTGTCCAGATGGATTGTATGCAAAACAAATCGAAGAAAAAATTCATAAAGATATGAAAAAAGAATATCTTTCCCGTGAAATAAAAAATCAAGAAGGTTTCTTCAAATGTGGACGTTGTAAGTCGATGAAAACGACGTATTATCAATTACAGACGAGATCTGCTGATGAACCCATGACAACTTTTGTGAGTTGTCTTAATTGTGGTCGAAATTGGAAATGTTGAGATAGTGTTCGGAGCCTGTTAAATCTGTTGGCATGTCACCTACAGAAAGAATGAAATTATATGGTAATTGTTTTTTCATAATATGTTTCGTTTCTGCACTCGTAAAACCCAAATAATTATATCCAATTTCATAATTCCTGAGTTGTTCGATCGTCCATTGGATAACATGTTTCAAACCTGGTCTAGCTGTGATGATCACGATCTTATAACCCATGTGTCCGGCTATGTTGAGTAATTCAATAATCGCGTCATTTGCTCGTCCACTTGTATAAATAAGTGTATCATCTATATCAAACATCACGGCATCCATTGGCTTTATATTCCTGTTTGATATATAATGAATACCCCAATTTTTCAGGTTATCCATTTATTATTATTAAAGATTTAAATTCAAATTCGTATAGATATGATCATTGATGTTGAATGTGAAGATGGTACAACTCAGATTGCTAGAACTGTTTTAGAAAATCAAGATTCATATATTGTTAATTTTCTCGAAAAAAATAAAGAAAGTTTTTATCATTTTATTGATGAAGATGAGGAAGTGTCGAAAGAGTCTGTATCTGGGTTTTATGATGTTGAAACATTAGAAGAGACGGATCTTTTTGCAAAATTTCCACAAGGATATGTCCTTCTCGATGATAGTGAAGACGAGGATTTTGAATGTTCAACTTCTGACGAAGATGATTCAGATGATGATATTTCTCTCGTTGATGAAGAAGAAGCCTAAGTTAAAAATATTAATTTTAAATATATAAAATGGACTATAAAGAGCCGAAAAAACGCGTGACTAAAAATGATAAGAAAAACAAAAAACAAGTGTATTCCCAAAAACATGTAAGAAACTTACTTAAACAAAAGGAGGCATCTTTAGCAAAGAAAAACGATGGCTCCTTACACCCCACCCAATGCTCACTATTCCCAAATGGACGTCTCTGAATACACTGAAGACCAAATTTTCTCGTTCATCGGTAAGACTGGAAAAAGGTTTTATTGGTTGACACATAAACTTGGGCTTGATTATTTGTGGTATGACAAGGAACGTAAAGTTATCGAAATTTGGGGTCCACTTTACACACATCAGGATCAGCAATCNGCTCATCTTATTGAGGCGGAACTNGACTTTTTTCTGAAACCTAAGTTAGAGGATACGACATCCGAAAACCAAGATGAGCATGTTCAAGCGACCGTCGCAGCGTGTTAGNAACGATNNANATNTTCCCAAGACTCGACCTAGTGAAGGGACGATTTTATATGATATTATCAAACAAACTCCGACACAATTTTACGAACCTAAAAAAGCGCCAATTTACATGACGGAATCTTATTTGAAAATGTTAAAATCGAATAACGAACGTATGGGAATTCCATACATTGAACCCGTACTTCCAGAAGCAACCCGACATCCAGATCCCGCGATTTCAAAAGAACCTGTTCTCACTTTTGGTGATCGTGTTTATGTAACCTTGAAAGTTCTTAAAAGTGGTATTGTCAGAGTAAAGGTAAGTGGAGCTATCGCAGCGTTATACGAAAAATATTACAAACGTGTCGTTCAACCACCGATTAAGGAGATCGTCCAAGCGTATAAATCTCATGGATTTAGTAAAGAATTTCTCGAAAAAATTAAAAAGAGTCACGATAAAAAAATGGTATTTGCTAAGAAGGTTCCAAAGATTTTGGAAAAGATCTTCGACAAGGAACCTGTGAAAAAACCAAAGAAAGAGAAGAAAAAGGAACCTGAAGAAGAGATTGAGAATGAAATTCCTGAAGAAGAAGAGGAAGAAGATATTCCTGATGAAGAGGGACAGATGGACGTCGAACCAGACGAGGAAGAAGTTGTGGAAGAAGAGGAATATTTTTCTGAACCAGAAACCTAAGTATAATCTATAATTGTAATAAATCAACTTGAAATGTTTGTGACCAACGTTGTTCTCGGCAACCAAATCCTCGATCGTGGCTTCTTCTATAACCTGAAGGAAGCGACGTATCACGCCAACCAACAAGCGAAGAATAAAACCTGGAAACTCTCTGACGACTGTGTTTTTTTCGGTGACGTCGAAGTTCGAGTCTACGACACCGACGACTACAAGAATGAACATTTTCTTTCTTTCAATGATTCCCATTGAGATTGCGGAGATGTCGTGCGACCAACATGTGGTCAAAATCCAATTGGAAATTTGCCAAATGCTCTACACTGCTTGGTACTTTTCCAATGAGGAAAACTATGTTCATGAACACGCACCCTACACCAAAGATGGAAAGCGACGTGGCTATCGTCCCGCACATAAGAAGCATCCGATGACTATGTGGGTTGGTTCGAGCCTAAAAAATTACATGTACGCATGCAAGATTGGAATGGCTCTAACACTCGAGTACACTCGTAGATATGGAAAAGTACATACTTGTGCAGAACACCTCACGTGGCTGATGAATCATCATCCATCCCAATTTGAAGAGAGGAAAAGTGATACAGCCTACTACTCTGATGAAGGTATTCCCGAATGTATGCCTGAACAATACAGATGTCCGAGTATTGTTGACGCATATCAAATGTATTACATGATGGAGAAGATGAATTTCGCTAGATATAAAATCCCAGTGAATACCAAATGATTGTAGCTACGACTTTTTTCAATCATCCACACATCAAAGGTGAAATCGAATTTCGAGAGAAGGGTAGTAAAGTTGTAATCAAGGGAATGTTGAAGTCCTCAAAGTTCAAAAATAGCACGCATGGTATTCACATTCACGAGGCGGGTGATCTTTCAGATGGATGTATGGGTGCGTGTGGACACTTCAATCCATATGGTAAGAAGCATGGTGGTCCAGGTTCTAAAGAGAGACATGTGGGCGATCTCGGAAACATTCGTTTCGACTCGAAAGGTATCGCCAAGTTTAGTATGGAAGATGATCTGGTCAAACTCAGAGGAACTAAAGCCAATGTCATAGGAAGGTCTCTCGTCATCCATGAAGATCCAGATGATCTGGGTATGGGTGGTCACTCGGACAGTTTGACAACTGGACATGCGGGTAAACGTATTACATGTGCGGTCATTGGATATTCTAAAAAAAATGTGTAAATAATATGTGTCCCCATGGAGAAGTTATGATATATTGCAAAGTGTGTAACGCTGGACCTATATGTATTCATAGCAACATCAAAACACTTTGTAATATATGTATTAATGCAGAACGTTGTGAACATAATCGAAGAAAAATGCGTTGTACAATTTGCTTAAAAAGATGACGTCATTATATATAAACGATGTTCAGCATCACAAATAATTTTACGGCTCCCCCTGTCAAAATCACATCTGAGCGTAAGCCTGAGTATCATCCAAGGACTTACAGTCAGTTTGTCAAGGGACTAAAGAATAATGAACTTCCCGCTGTTATTGTGAAGCCAAGTGAGAATGTCGCTCAATTTCAAGAAGAGAATGGTGACTATGGCGACGTTCGTATCGTTCAAACGGAGCAGCTCTGGCAGACTCTGATGGAAAGTGATGCTGAAGTTCTCGTGGACACGTCGGGACCTCCAATGTCCTTGGCTGAGACGGGAATCCTGCTTATCCTCGGTATCTACCTCTTCTCTGTCCTCCGGGCCATTTTTGGATCTCGTAGCTCTGGTGGTATGGGAATGCCCAATCCTTTCGGAAAGTCCACAGAGTTTACCATGGATCAAGAAGTTGAGACTCGTTTCACCGATGTTGAGGGTATCGACTCCGCCAAGGAGGAACTTGAGGAGATCGTAGACTTTCTCAAGAAGCCCGAGCGCTACTTTGGAAGTGGTGCCAAGATCCCCCGTGGCGCCCTTCTCGCTGGTGCACCTGGTACGGGTAAGACTCTCCTCGCTCGAGCCATCGCTGGTGAGTCTAATGTTCCCTTCATCCAGTGTTCCGCTGCAAACTTCGTTGAGATGTTCGTGGGTGTTGGAGCGAAGCGTGTACGCGAACTTTTCGAACAGGCACGAGCAAATCAACCATGTATCGTCTTCATCGATGAGATTGACGCAGTCGGTAAGAAGCGCTCGGCGGGTGGTATGCCCTCCAACGATGAGCGTGAACAGACGATCAACCAGCTTCTCACAGAAATGGACGGTTTCGACAATGAGACTGGTATTGTAGTCATTGCTGCTACAAACCGTGTCGATATTCTTGATGATGCTCTACTCCGCCCAGGTCGTTTCGATCGTAAGATTCAGGTGACTCTCCCCAGTGTTCAAGGACGCAGGAAGATTTTGGGTGTTCATGCGAGGGACAAAACGTTGGATGACACCGTTGATCTCGCAAATATTGCTAAACAAACTACAGGGTTTTCTGGCGCCGATCTCGCTAATCTCCTAAATGAGTGTGCTATTCGTGCTGTTAGGGATGGTGATGGAATTATCACGAACGATATCGTCGAAAATGTGTACCAACGTGTCGTGGTAGGTGCTAAAGGTGATGTCAAGTTTTCCCTTCGTAAAAAGGAGCTTGTGGCGTACCATGAGGCTGGTCACGCTATCATGGGTGTTCTTGTTCCAAATTACGACACGGTTCGCAAAGTGTCTATCATTCCCCGAGGTGCTGCGGGTGGTATTACTTTTTTCCAACCCTCGGAGGAAAATGCAGATTCTGCGATGTACACGAAGGAGTATCTCCTTTCTCAAATTAAGGTTGCCCTAGGTGGTCGTGCAGCCGAAGAGATCATCTACGGAAAAGATAAGGTAACCACTGGCGCCTCATCGGATTATGCGATGGTGTACCAGATTGCACGTGAGATGGTGACAACATATGGTCTTGGGAGATACAAGTTTGACTACCGAAACATGTCTTCAGATTCCGCCGCACTCGTGGATGATGAGATTGATGAGATTGTCTGTGAATGTTATGACGATACTATTCAAACTCTAAAGACTAATATGTACCAATTGGAGCGACTCAAGGAAAAACTCATCGATGAGGAGATCGTCGATGGGGATTGGGTCTATGAGCTTTTTGGTAAGGTGAGATGTGACGAGTTTGATTGTTCAGTTAGTTTTGATTGACTTTAATTTTAAAGTTGTTGTAAGCACCGCTTAAAATCTGGAAAGCCTCTGTATTACCACCTTTATTTGGGTGAAGTTTGAGCCCCCCCCTGTAAATCTTTTTACCTTGAGCAAGCTTTGTTTCTTTAGTTATATTTGTTCTTTTTGAAAGTGCATTCAGGTTTTTCTTTATGTTTTCGGCGGCCTCCTTCTTTTTTCTGGCGTTCTCAGCAGCCTTCTTGGCGTTCTCAGCAGCCTTCTTGGCGTTCTCAGCAGCCTTCTTGGCGGCAGCCTTCTTGAAAGCTTCATTGACCGTCTCCCTGTTTTTTCTGGCCTTATTGGCAGCGGCCTTCCTGGCAGCTGCAGCTGCAGCCCTTGATTGTCGCACAGCTTCGGCTCGTGCATTATTGGCAGCCTTCTTGGCGGCAGCTCTCAGTGCATTATTGGCAGCCTTCTTGGCGGCAGCCTCCCTGTTTTTTCTGACCTTATTGGCAGCGGCCTTCCTGGCAGCTGCAGCTTCAGCTGCTGATTGTCGCACGGTTTCAGCTCGTGCATTATTTTCAGCCTTCTTGGCGGCAGCAGCTATCTGTGCTTTAATGGCACCGTTGGTATAATTCCAATTCATCTCATTATTCCCCATGTTTACTATGACCTGACAAAAAAACATCAGGTCATAATAGATATGGAACTCGAACGATTATATCGTGAAAATCCAAATTTAAGAAATATGGTTTCTCGGAAGGGCATGAGTTCAAATATGCTTCAGCGTATTCTCCGAGTCACTTCGACAAGTCGTAATAAAAATATGATTCGTGCACAATATATAAGAAATTTCAACCCTAATAATCCTGGTGTTTTGAATCAGGTTCTTAGGAATAGGGAGCAGATGCTTCAGAATAGAGCTGCGCGTATCAAGAATAAACCTATTGCTATGAGAACACGAAGTCGAAGACCTATCACAACGAGGAAACCTCTGACTACTACGAGAAACCGTGCTCAAGCTGCTCAAACTGTTCGTAAAATTTCTAGAAATATCACAGTATCTCAAAAAAGAGGAATTCCTCCACCGATGCAGAGAGAGCCACGTGAAGGTGCTGGTTTTAGTGAAGAAGTCCTTATGGCTCCTGGTGAGTTGTACGATTTTTTTCAGGTTATGAAGGAATATGAAGAAAAGCGTGGTAAGGTTACCAGACCCAATGCGTTGCCTATGCCCAAACTAGAAGAGATGTTTGCCTACAAACAAAAAATGTGTAAATTAGCACAATATCCTTACAACGGTGGTCTTAAATTATTTCGAGATACTGTTGACAACATTCGTTCTTTATGCGCGGATGAGGGTGGAAACTATACAACTTTCCCTATTATCAATCAACCCAATGCTGATAAAACGAAAGAATTGATGACGATGTGTAAGAGAACTGAATTTGAGAAACTAATGGCTGGTGTGCAAAATAACACTGGTCGTTCGAATACGAATGTTTTACTTAAAATAAGTGCTATCTATGATAGGTTCTTACGACTTCTAAAGGATGTAGACGCCGAAGTGGCTTTACGACTATATGTAAAGAACCCAAACTCTCCAAATTTAAATACATATATCAAGTCTCTTTCACCTAATATACAACGATCCTTGACACAAAATGTCTCAAATGAATATAGGTCTCTCATCAATAAGCTAAACAAAAGGGTTCGAAACAAAAAACATAACCCGATTCCAGTCGCCGTGGCTCATGGTCCCGCAAACCATAACACACTTTCCGTATCTTCTATGAGAAAGATACTTCGAAATCCAGGTATTGTAGCTATGTTCGAGGAGGGTTCTCTCTTTTTGAAATATCTGGACGAACACATACCCAGTGGTGGGACGGGAGGTTGTAAAATGCGAGGAGATGTTGATGGGTGTTTGTTGCGTCGCCGAGTTATTTTTGGTCAACCATATAATAAGTCAAGCTCGGGTGTGAAAGCTATTCAAACCGCACTTTCTGCTATCAACCATGGTCGTATGCACAGACTCAAAACATTCTCTCCAAATGGTAATCGTTTTAATCGTGTAGGTGAACCGAAAAAGAACTTTATAAGCTTTCGTAATTTGAGAAATTATATGAACACTATGAAAAACAAAAGTGTGCGTAACGTACCCCTGTTCACATCACCTACAAACAGGTTACTTGAAATACAGAAAGGTGATAGAGTTGCAGTGAAGTTTAATGGTGCCAAGTTGGTTGAATTTAAACCAGCTACGGATACAGAAAATCCCCACATCTTATGGACAACTTTTGGTCTTCACTTAGAGGAAAGGGGTAAATTGTACAACTTTTTCGATTTCATCAATTTCATATATGATCGTGACAACGGGATTCAAAAGAACATTGGAAGTTATATGCGTCCAAGAGGTAAGATGGGTAAGAATTACATTATTCAGCTAGATTCAAAAACTCTCGATTATTTACATAACAAGTACTTCTTCACCGATTTTACTGGGGAGAGGTACAAAGAAAAAATCATTCAAAAATTAACTTCATGTCGTCGTTAAGATAGTACCACTTTTATTTGATTTTTATTCGCGCAAAATGACTACTCGGTTATTCGCTTTAGCATTTTCGACCTTCTTTTCATTGTTTCTCGTGATAGCTTTATCCCTTAACCCTTTAGCTTCAGTTCTTTTCGTCTCAATTTTAGTATTATCTATATTTTTTTCTTTATTTTTACTGGCT
Source organism: Dehalococcoidia bacterium (assembly GCA_002699555.1). Lineage (GTDB taxonomy): Bacteria > Actinomycetota > Acidimicrobiia > Acidimicrobiales > MedAcidi-G1 > MedAcidi-G1. Next base: position 7,860 of record PABN01000092.1, on the reverse strand, counting down.
ACAGCTCTTTTCGCAATAGCTTCAACTTTATACTTCTCGACATCTACCGAACGTTGCACTACTTTATCTTGCGCCACTTGCTCGGTATTCATGTTTATTATGACTTGACAAAAAATTATCTTCTTGTCGTCGCAAAGTTAATTAAAGTTAGTACCCCCATTATGAGTAGATGATCACAATCGCTCGTACTCCCATCCGTGTTTTCAACTCTGTCGAAAAGAAGCCACAATCGGCGCCAAGGCACAAGTCTTCTCGACATTGGCGACAACATTCTATGTATCCTTCTATGGAGAGGGTTGACATGATGAGTGACAGGATTCGTGACTTGGAGAAGCAGGTATCTCAATCTGAAGCTGCTAACGCAAAGCTCAAGAGGCTAGCACAGTGGAACCTTCGTTCTACGAGTTCTGCATTGAAAGATGTGGAAGAGATGCTCGTTATTCTCGAGGATCTATATGGAGAGGATGCAACACCTAAGTCTGAGTAAAATATATGAAAAAATAACTACATGAACACTCTAGTCGAGTCTGTCCAAAACGCTATTGCAATCTTGGGACTCCAGTGGAGTGTAGGAAAAATCTGGAACAATGTTCGCCGTTAAATGTCCCATCACGTATCGCCCGAATCCTATGAGACGTCGCATCTCTAAAGTGACGAAGGCCTACTACACACTTGATAACCGAAACAGTAAACCTCTCGACGACGTTTCGGGTATTGACCTTTTTCATGTTTTGGCATTTATTCAAGACGGAGATCATGGAATTTATTCTGTATCAGAGAAAAATGATGATGAGGTTTCTCAACATCACGTCATCGCTTTCAGAAATTTCGAAGATGCTTTTCGTTACAAGAATCTTCTCGAAGCTGAGATGAAACTCAGGCCGTATGTTCAATTCGCATCGAGATACGAACTGGAACATATGTGCAGGACTGGTGGATACAATTGTCGTGTCGTAGACGAAGATGTACTTGTGACTCCACCTACAAATACTGTGACGATCACAGATTGGGAACGTCGTTCGGCACTTCTAGAGGGTCGTTGGACAGTCAAAGAAAAAGATGATACCCAATAATATGAGTATAGCGTTTGACCGTGTAATAAGAATGTTTTATTATGATCCATATCTACCCATGAAATGTTTCGCAACTAAAAAACAGGCACATAGTATAATGCGTGTTTGTGATTGTCTCATTGGATGCCAATTTCCACCATCTAATCGTAAATCACGACCGTCTCGAGAGCGCTTGGATCAACCTGAGCGCAAGGGTGATCGATGAGTGCCTCGACATTCGTAAAAGATGTCCAACACCTGTTACATCTCACAGTTCCATAGCCACGTGAGAGCATTTTATTCACATCTTCTGTATTGTGATATCCCATGTGTGTGATAAGATCTTCAGTATATTCAAAGTTCTTACCACATAGATCACAGGAGCATTCTAAAGTTTTTTTCATCTTCTTGTATTTAATCAGAGTCCATATCTGTGAGAGACACATAGTTACTACTGAGAAATTCTTCCTCTCTGATGGGTGAAAGACCCCTTATGATTTCGGGTTGTTTTTTCTTTTTAAACCAGTGACAAGGAAAACACATGGTACTTTACACCTAAGTAATATAAAGTTTTAACCTATTTTCATTTTAATATGAGTTGTATGCAGTACATCGCATTCGACTTTGAGACCTCGGGTCTACCAGAGGGTCGTCGTCCAGTGACTCCTGAGACCCTTCATCAATTTGATTCGTGTCGAGCTGTGTCCCTCTCGGCTGCACGATTTTCATCCCGTGGTCGTCTCGTGGATACTTTTGACGCCATCGTATATCCAAATGATTTTCAGATCAGCCAGGGTTCGATTGATGTTCATGGTATCACACAGCAACAGGCTGAGCGTGAGGGGCGTCCATTTATTGAGGTCTTTTTGGACTTTATGCGTTTCATTGGTCCTCGAACGACAACTATGGTAGCTCACAATGCCAAGTTCGATACGAGTGTTCTCCGTTCAGAGATGATTCGTCATAGACTCGATCTTCATTTGATTGAGAATCTCAATTTTCGGTGCACGATGGAGTTGTACCGAGAGCGTTTTCTCAAGCCCATCAAACTTGGTGTACTCTACGAGCAGATCTTTGGTCAACCATTCGAGAATGCCCATAACTCACTGGCTGACTGTATCGCTTGTGGACGGGTTTACCCTTACATCATCGGTCATGAGAGGACGCTCAAACCCATTGGTGTCCCTAAGGTGATCATCGGTGCTTCTTCCGTTGCGTCGGCTATTGGAATTGGTTTCAAGAAGCAACCCGAACTTATCGAGGAGTTGTGGAAGAAGTACAGTCCCAAAACTTTTGAAGGGCAGACGAAGGATGAGAAGGCTTTGGAGATTCTTAATTCGAAACCCAATTTAGAAAAGATTTTGAAGGACGCTGAGGATTTCAGGTCTGAAGTCAGTTCGGATGTGGAGCAGAAGATTCGAGCTGTGTATCATCAGATTGAACATTCGGGGATGGAACCCAAGGATATGATTGTAGCCAAGGATCATCTCCGCAAGACTCTGTACACGAACCATGGGACGAGAAATGAGTATAAGACTGCCGACGCTGACTGTGCTAAACTCGTCGAAGATGACACCTTCTATAAGATGGACATTTGTACAATTGAAGGAACTCTTTACCAGATTGTAGGCCGTGTCGATCGTATCCAGATGAATGAGAATGGAACGAGGACGCTTGTCGAAATTAAGAACCGTGCGAAGAAACTTTTCGGTCGGATCAGGGACTACGAGGAGGTTCAATGTCAGACATACCTTCAGATGCTGAATGACATCAAGTACTGTCGTCTCATTGAACAGTTTAACGACGAGAGGAAGTCGTATCTCATCGAGAAGAATGATGATAAATGGAAAGATGTGACCATGCCTAAGTTACAGAACTTTTGTGAACTTTTCCATAGTATGTTGAGTGAAGGCCTAAGTGCTTAAAATATAGTATTGTAATATAAAAAGAGATGAATCTCGTTCCAGTTAAGTTACTCAAGGATGCATCGGTGAGGAGGAATTTATTGAGAGTTATTGGCGAAAATAGTACGATTGACAATACTGACTTTCTCGAATCTAGGATTAAAAAAGAAAAACGTGCTAGAGAGCTCATGGCGATTGAGGATGCATCCGAAATTGCAAAGAGTTACTTACATGCACCTGGTATTTTCGAGAAAATTGGCGAAGATATCATACGAGAGACTGGTGTGAATTTCACCTTCACATGTTCTAAACCAAAGAAAGCTAAGACCCCCCTTGAATATGTTATGATGGAATGGAAAGCTAATACTGGAAATTTTGGACACTATGGTATGGCACGAGTAGATCATGCTAAAAAACGAGCTCTTGTATTTGACTCAATGACAACTGAGGGGTCGACATTCGAGACGAATCTCAAAACTAAATATGGTAATGGATACAAGGTCAAAACATCAAGTAAACTTGGAAAACCTCCTCAACCGACAGGTGGTGATATTGCTTATGATATAAATAATTTTCGAGAAAGATACAAAAAATATTTAAAACCATTTTCAAACAATGACATCGAAGAGATGTTTTTGGTATCTCAATATGATGAGCTTTCTCAACATCACTTTTGTTATGTGGAATCATTTATTTCGATGATGGTTGATTTGGGGTTGGCTCCTCGTAGATCATCGGATCCAAGGGAACGACTTACATATGTGAAGCGAGTTGTGTGGGCACTTATTCATAAATATGTTCCTATGAGTAATCGTAATACACTGAAATGGAAATATTTTGTGACAAACTTTCCATATATTCTCAAAACACGTAAAAAGAATAATGAGAAGTTGGCAATGCGAGGTAATGAATTTCAAGTAGTACCAAAAGATGGAGTTAAGTATAACGTAACCAAGACTAATTTACCTCGAAACATTAATAGTACTTGGAGTTTAGAAAAGATTATGAAGTGGGCATAGAGAAATAATTTGTTATAAGACCAATGTGGAAAGATATTGCGCTTTATGGAGCATCTTCCGTTTTTAGTTACTTTCACACAAAACAAATGTGCGACAATCACGAAGTGATGGTGATGTTGACACTTAATTTTATTATCAATTTGATCACGATGACTGTCACATTATTAAAAAGTCCAGTGAAGGTGGTTGATACTAGAAGCCTAAGTGACCTTCGATAGAAACAAAACTATAAAAAATTATGTTAGAATACCTCGCCCTCATTGCGGAGAACGAACTCCTTCGTATTGAGAACGAAAAGCTCAAGGCTATCCGTTGTCCATACGTTACCCGTAAGGGAACCCAGTGCAAGAATAAGCTCACTTGTCGAGTCCATGGAATGTCCAGTGTGCTACGAATGTGAGGCAAGGTGTCGTCTCACTTGTGGACATGGGTTTTGTAGAGAATGTATAAAATCGTGGTACATGAAAGATAAATCGACGTGTCCGATGTGTCGGGGATCGTTGTGTTTCAAGGGAATAACAAAATTGAAGAAAGAATGGGAACAAGAAAAGAAGAAACAAGTATACCTCGATTTAATGACACAAATATTCGATGAGTTCACGGAAGAATACATGGATATTATTCATATGTGTTTATCTGTTGTTCAGAATAGATTTGAATATATTATTTGTAAGTATCCAAAAATTTCTTGTGAAGAACTTGATTCAGTTCTTCGTACGACATGGCTTGATGTGGATTATCTGATGAATGAACCAAGTGTAAAAAAACATCCAGAACCGAGAACATTTGAAAAGTATTTGATGATCAGTCGTTATGAAAAAAATATGGGACTAATGTATAATGAAACAGCAGCAGATCATTCTCATGACTGTGGTCATGTTTATGTTTCTGATTTTCATAGCCGCCGGTGGCTATTACTATACGACAACACTGGAAGAAGAGGAGAAAACTGAAATAAAAACAGAAAAGAAGACGGGATCTTGTGTAGGAATAGATTTAAATGCAAAATATGAATATGACAATGAGGGTAAATGTGTGTTTAAGGAGTGCGCTGAAGGTTACTTTCAACAAAGTGGTTGGTGTGTGAAACCTGTTGATGTTTACAAAGAAATCAAAGCTGTAGGTACGGGTCCACCCATTGATTGTCAGATTAGAAGTTATACTTGGGGTGATTGTATATCGGAAACATCAGGAGAACCATTGACCGGTCTTCCCGGTGCTTGTGGTTCTGGTAAGCAAAAAGGTACCGCACTTGATTATGATCCCCAGCAAAATGGTGGTACTTGTGAGGATTTTGAGACTGAGAGAGTATGCGAGGTTCCGTGTCCCGCAGAATGTAAGGCGACTGATAGTAATTATACCANTGATGGTTCGTGTATGGCGGATGGGAAGGAGTTGGGTGATGAATACTGTGGCACGGGTGTACAGTCTATGAGGTTAGATCCTTCTACGGTTACTGATTTTGCTGATGACACCCTTAGGGATAATTGGATAGCCGTAAATTGGGAAAATTGTCAACCAACNAAATCAATGCCNTGTGAAGTCGAATGTGTAGCAGGTAAAACGCGACATGATTGTCCCAATTTGGACGATAGTATACAAAAATCATATGTTGTTGACGGAGATAACAAGCCAATTTGTTTTAAACCTGAATATGCACAAAAGGTGATTAGTGGTGAGGCTGTATTAGATAGGAGTAACCCCGATAACGTGATGGCTTCAGTTACTGCTGATGACATGTGGAATGATGTCAAGGGAGAATACAACCAACCTCCCATGGGTAAAAAGATATCTTATAGAACTGGAGGAGGAATGTCTTATGAAGATATGGTTTTGAGTGGATGTGTTAACTACGAACTTGAGGATTGTATTGCACCAAAAATACCGGCTCCTTGTGAATATGAAGTAAATGGAGAAATAGTACAANCTTGTGGTCTAATTGTTGGTACAGATTGTGGAGATTATGTACAAACTGTTAAAGATAAAATAACTAGACCTGCATTTGCGGGTGGTTCCTGTACGGCAGGAGATGTTACAAAGGAGATGTCGTGTGCGGATGAGGGTATGTCCGCAAAAAACTGTTGCGATGAAGATATTGCTGGTAATAAATGGGTGGAACAAACTGGTGATGAAAATTGTGACAAAGCAACCGATAAAAGAAGGTGGATAAGAAAAGACCCACACCCAGGTTGCAATTTTACTGAAGAATGGAGATCAGATCCTAGTTGTGCGGCAGTAAATTGTCAATGGAGTGGAAATTGGTATAATCATGGCTCATGTAATAAGAGTACTGGAAAACAAGCACAAAAGAGAAACATAACCCCTGCTAGGCTTGGTGGTACTTGTAGTTTGAATGGTAATCGAACTGTAGATTGCCGTGTGAATTGTGAGGGGGGAAGATGGTCTGATACGGCTTGTAGTGTACCTTGTGGTGGTGGGACTCTCACGAGAACTTGGGTCGATCCGACATACACTCCAAAAAATAATGGAAGTGCATGTCCCGCAGCGCACTCTGCAGCATGTAATACACAAGATTGTCCAGCTGAAGAGGGGCGAGCGGTAAAATGTGCTAGTAATGATCCTCGAGGCGATACAGGAAGTGTTTATAGATATACAAATTATCAATTACGATGGTATCCAAATTCACGTATTGCAAGTTCTTGGGAATCTGGTTGGAAAGACAACATGAAACTGATACCTAATTGTGCTGGTATAACACATGGATCGGACATGGCACAAAAACCCTCCAGTGGCGCCCCTCATGCGTCGAGGGGAACCGGCTTTGGAAGTGATCGAAGATTAAAGGATGATATAAAGAAGATTGGTGAATACGAGGGTCTAAACGTGTACATATGGAGATGGAACGAAGTTGCTATGACTACTTATGGTTATAAGGGAATGCAGGTGGGATTTATGTCGGATGAATTGGATAGAGAATATATAGGTGTGGACGTATATGGATACGATTTCATAAAGGAAGGAACCAAAATATCTGAGGCTCTTGAGAATGTTCGAAAACAATTTCCAACCCCCTAAGTGACCTCTCCACACCCCGTTTTCAACGAAGATGGATGAGATACTTGAGGAGATCAGATCCCTCCGCCAGATTATACAGTCCTTGCAGCCGTCACAACCAGCAGAGTCTCCCTGCCAAGGTGTGACTGGTAAGGGAACACAATGTAGGAATAGGGCATCCCCCGATTCCTGTTATTGTCGGATGCATATGGGTGATAGGGTTGGTGTTGTAAGGAGAGTTGTTAGAGTTGGTCGAGAGACGAAGAAGTTGAAGAAGATACAACCGGAGCACACACATGAGGGTGGTGTTATGTGTAAATTATGTGAGACACATGGTGATGTATGGGATCCAGGATTGGTTGGAGTTGGTTTTGAGGGTTGTGTGGAGATTTGAGGAAAAGAAAGTTGTTTGAAAGTATTTGAGGAAAAGTAATTTGTAATTCATATGAAAGTATTTGTAAAAAAAATAAATTGAAATCATTTTGAAAAATTTGTAGAAACTATTTGAGGATATGAAAGTTCAGATTGATATCATGAAATGGAAGTTCATCTAAGATTTCATAAGAAAGTTGTTTGAAACTATTTGTAAAAAAAATAAATTGAAATCATTTTGAAAAATTTGTAGAAACTATTTGAGGATATGAAAGTAATGTGTCGCTACGCTCCGGTCACGGCCGCGAACCACACACACGGGTGTTACATCTAAGATCTTCAATATATGTATGAGGTTATGGGTCGCTACGCTCCAGTCACGGCCGCGAATGGTCTAAAATAGGTCTGAAAATGTGAGGAATTCCGAGAAGTTTGGGGTCGCTACGCTCCAGTCACGGCCGCGAATGGTCTAAAATAGGTCTGAAAATGTGAGGAATT
>PABN01000091.1 GCA_002699555.1 Dehalococcoidia bacterium | reverse complement strand
CACATCTGGCGAGCTAAAAGGTGAAGAGAAAGTAATACAAGCGGCTACACAGGACTCTCGAAAAGTAACACCAGGGTGTCTTTTCATACCACTGATTTCAGAAAGAGATGGTCACGCCTACATTGAGGAAGCTCTTTCACTAGGTGCCTCAGCATATTTAACTGAACAAGAGCCAAAAGAAGGAACATCCATACGGGTCGAAAACACCGGAACTGCTTTGACCCAACTCGGCAAGTCGGCGCGTTTTTCATTCCATGTTCCAGTCGTGGGTATAACTGGATCTGTAGGCAAGACTTCAGTTAAAGACATGACAAATGCTGTTCTAAGTCAGCAAGGAGAGGTTCACGCGAGTCTTAACTCTTACAACAACGAGATAGGCGTTCCTTTAACACTCTTAAATACTCCAGATGACTCTTCCTTCTTAGTGCTTGAAATGGGTGCTCGAAAAGAGGGTGATATTGCAGAACTTTCTGAAATTGCGTATCCAGATATTGGTGTCATAACCACTGTTGTCGAATCTCATACAGAAGTTTTTGGCTCGCTTGATTCGATTTCAAAAACAAAAGGGGAAATACTGGAGCGCCTTCCTTCAGAAGGGTGCGCCGTACTGAACGCCGATGTCGAAGAGGTGATGCGACAGTCTTCGAGAACCCGAGCTAGAAAGTTGACATTTGGCCAACAAGGTGAGGTAAGAGCCTCTTCCGTTGAATTTGATGAAAATTTGAACGCATCCTTTGCGATGGAGACTCCATGGGGTAGATCTGAAATTAAATTAAATGTTGCTGGTGAGCATATGATTCCCAATGCTTTGGCAGCTGCATCTGTAGGTTTAGCTTTAGGACTGCCAATTGAGTCGGTAGCAGAAGGTTTGAGTTGTGTCGATTTGTCACCATTAAGAATGGAGATAGTTGTTGACCCTAATGGAACGACTGTGATTAACGATACATATAACGCAAATCCAACTTCAATGAAAGCAGCCCTCGATTCTTTATCCTTACTTCCATGTAAAGGTAGAAAAGTAGCCTTCTTGGGTCTTATGGCTGAATTAGGAGAGAAAACGTCTACCGCACACGTAGAGGTAAAAAGATATGCCGAAGAATTAGGAATCGAAGTGATAGCGGTTGAAACTGAACTCTACGGGGAACCGGGCATTGACAATTTAGAAGCTGTTTCAACTGAATTAGAGAATATGAGATTCGGTAAAAATGATGCACTTTTATTTAAAGCGAGCCGTGTCGTCGGACTCGAAAAGGTTGTCAAAGATATAATTACTTAGAGTATTTTAAAAATTTGAGAAATGTTTCGGACTCTGTATAGAACTGCTCCAAGTGGCATAATTGTTTTAACGGGTTCATTGGGGGGATAGAGGTTGACTCTATGAGTATTGCTGAAAATAAAAACACACTTAATACTCTGGCTCCTGCTTGGGAAAATCCGAAAGTATCAAAAACTCCAATAGAGGGTTTCAGGTACACCTCTTCAGAGTTTTACGAAAAAGAGTGGAATCAAATGTGGACCAAGGTTTGGTTGCTCCTTGGGCGAGTTAGTGAAATACCTTTTAAAGGCGATTACCAGATTGAAGAAATAGGAGTCGAATCGATCATAATGGTACGGCAGGAAGATGGATCGGTACGAGCCTTCTACAACGTTTGCCAACACAGAGGTTCACGTCTTACCAATAACACGAAAGGAACTACCGAGGTTTTCAGATGTCCTTACCATAGTTGGGAATGGTCATTTGATGGAACTCTCCTGTCGGTTCAGGATCCTGAAGACTTCCTTCAAGGCAATCCTTGTGAAGAACTGACTTTAGCAGAAGTCCCTTGTGAAGTTTTTGCCGGTTTCATCTGGGTTAACCTGGACCCAGATTGTCAGTCACTTAAAGACTTTTTAGGCCCCTTGTGGGATGAGTGGTCGGCATACGAAATTGATGATTGGTCTCGAGTGCTAAGAATATCAACCACAGTTCCTTGCAATTGGAAAGTCGTGCAGGACAATTTCTGCGAGTCCTACCATCTACCAACAGTTCACCCTCAACTGGCTGATTCGCATGAAGAGAACTATGCATACACCCAATTTGATATGGCTACTGAAGGCCATAATCGAATGATCATGATGGGAGCTACGCCTTCGAGAGCTCTGCGCGGAGAAAATCCTGATCTTCCAAATCCTTTAGCGGAGAGAATGCAATATTGGGAATTAGACCCAGCAGATTTCATCGGTCGTGTCTCCGAGGTGAGATTAGCGCTGCAGGAAAAGATGAGAGAATTAGGAGTTGGTAGAGGTCATTCTCATTATCCAAATTTGCGTGATGCTCAATTAACTGACTCTCACCACTACAACTTATTTCCAAACTGTTCGTTGACTTTTTCTGCTGATGGAGTTCTGCTGCAACGCATGCGTCCAGATCCAGCAGATCCTCAAAAGTGCTTTTTTGACCATTGGTATTACACGAAAAACACTGAACTNGCAGATTCAGCTACCAACATTGAATTNACAGATACTGGTGATTTGCAAGAGGTGATCCANTACGGAGAGCAATCGATGGGTTTAATACCTGATCAAGACATAGCNATATCTGTTATGCAGCAACTTGGGCTACGTTCAAGAGGATACCGAGGCGGATTTTTGTCTGAACAGGAAAGTAGGATCAGACGCTTTCATGATGTTATAGATAGTTATATGGATTGATTTTTCAGATCTTAAGGAGGAGAAAAGATGGAAGAAAAATGGTTTACTGATCATCCCCCGAGTGAACGCTGGCCGCATTACACAAGAGCAAATGCGGGCGAGGTTCTTCCCACCCCAGCAAGTCCTTTTGGTCAAAGTTATGGATTCGATAACTGCATAATGCGAGGGTGGCAACTAGGTTCAACCCAGACAGGTTTTTATGAACTTGAAGAGTACAGAGATGATCCGCCAGAAATGTGTGGATTTTTTGGTGGTTATTTCTACATAAATCTTTCTTGCATCCGAATGCAGGCGGTAAGAAATCCAGCGATAACAGTTGAACAACTTGATCTTGCGATTTTTGGCGACCAACCAGATTCTCCGGAGTATCAACCACATCCAGAAGATGAGAAACCACATCTGCAGCATCTAGCTGATTCTCACATGCAATTTGTTCTCAGTGCCTCTGAATGGCCAGAACTCAATGAAGAAAGAAAACTTGCAGATAAGGAGCGGAAAGAAAGACCAGACTTAAAATCACTGAGCGATGAAGAGTTACTTAAAAGACTACGAGACCTTCAACCTCTGATTGAAAACCTTTCACGCAACCAAATGGTTTCAGCGGGTTCATCTGGTATTGCGCCTGGAATGTTGGCAGCTGTAGGTGAAGCGATAGGGGATCCGAGTATTCCTGTCCGCCTGCTATCAAGTCTCGGTGATATAGATTCTGCTGCGCCATCGTTTGCAATTTGGGAAATGTCACGATTAGTGAAAGATTCTGAGATCATTTCGGAGATTTTCAATTCAGAGTCAGAATCTTTGTTGCACGCACTTAGTAAATCAGATTCTCAAGAAGTGGCTGATTTTCTTGGAGTATTCAACGAATTCGTATATGAGTACGGTTCACGTGGAGCTAATGAGTGGGAGTTGAGTAGTGAGACTTGGGAAACTGAACCAAATATAGCTTTAAGAGCTATAGACCAAGTTAGATCTCAAAACGATGATCGGTCTCCAAAAATAGCAGCAGAACGTCTTGCAATGGAAAGAGAAGACCTCATTGAAGAGGTAAGAGAAAAGCTAAAAGAAATCGCGAATGATGAACTGACGGGAACTTTTGAAGGTGCGATAGTTGCGGCGAATATGATGATCTTCAGAGAGCGTTCCAAAACTACTTTAGTTAAACCTCTTCATGAAGCCCGTATGACTATACGTGAGCTAGGAAGACGACACAAAGACTCAGGAACGCTTGATTCCGATCAACAAATATTTATGCTTTTGGACGAAGAGCTAGAGACTTTTGTTGCAGATCCGAGATCTTTCGGTGAAAAACTTGCAAAACGCTACAAAGATTGGAAGGCATTATGGGAGTTAGAACCACCATTTTTCATTAGAGATGGAGTCGTTCCGGGTCTTTCCGAATGGGATAGAAAATCTTCCGAAGGGGAAATTTCTACTCTGAAAGTTGGAGATGCTCTAACCGGTGTTCCTGGTTCTCCGGGAAGCACTCAGGGGAGAGCAAGAATAGTTCTTGACCCTTCAAACCCTCCTGATTTGTTGCCTGGTGACATTATGGTTGCTCCAATAACAGACCCAGCGTGGACTCCGCTTTTCTTGGCTGTTGAGGCCGTAATAGTAAATGTGGGAGCACAGATTAGTCATGCCGTAATAGTCAGTAGGGAGTTAGGCATACCATGTGTGGTCTCTGTGAATGAAGCCACAACGGTTATACCCGATGGTGCCATCTTAGAAATAGACGGCACTTCAGGAGAGGTAAGAATTTTGGAATTACCATGAGCAACCTTGAGGGTGTAATGGCAGTAGCTAAACCTTGGGGGTGCCCACCACTCCAAAACGTTCCAATTCTGGGAGAACAGTACACATCGCGAGAATTTTTTGATCATGAATGGTCGTCTATGTGGACAAAAGTTTGGCTTCTTATGGGTCGTTCTTCTGAAATGCAAGATCCGGGTTCTTACCAGGTGGAAGAGGTTGGACCTGAATCTTTCATAATGATTCGGCAGGCTGATAGTTCGATTAGAGCGTTTTACAATGTTTGTCAGCATCGCGGTTCTCGTCTAATTTTCAATAAAGAAGGAACTACAGATAAAATAGTTTGCCCTTACCACGGATGGGAGTGGGCTAGTGATGGCTCATTGGAGTATGTCCAAGATCCTGAGGATTTCAAGGAAGGTAATCCCTGTGATGACTTGACTTTAGTGGAAGTAAATTGTGAAGTTTTTGCTGGTTTTATTTGGATAAACATGAACCCAGAATGTATGAGTTTGCGAGAATACCTTGGTCCTGTCTGGGAGGAATTTGAAGCTTATGAAAGCGAAGATTGGATTCGCGGACCTTCTTCCACGGTTGATGTCAATTGCAATTGGAAGGTTCCACAAGATAATTCGTGTGAGTCTTATCACCTGCCAGCAGTCCACCCTCAAGGATTGAAATGGATTGAACATAGCTACAAATATTGCCAGTTCAGTTGGTGCGAAGAAGGGCATAATCGAATGTCTATACCAATGGTCACGCCATCTCGTTCACTTGAAGGTGAAGAGTTGGAAGTAGATCAGCAACTAGAGGAGATGTTAGAACCATGGGGTTTAAAGGCGGAAGAATTTAAAGGAAGAGAACTTGAAACCCGTCAAAGCGTTCAGTCTGTTAAAAGAGAACTTGGTGGTAAGTACGGTTATCAATTCGATCAACTTTTTGATGATCAATTAACAGACGCTTATCACTACAACATATTCCCTAACGTAACGATTAGTTTCGCCGGAGCGGAGTACATAGGGTTGCAACGAATGAGACCACATAGACGGGATCCAGAACGGCATTACTACGATAATTTTATGTATTTATCGCGGGGTGCTACTACACGTTTAGGTATTACGGAGCCAGAAGAACGAAGATTTTTTAAATATGGAACAGAGCTAATGAATCGGCAAATTGCAGATCAAGATTTGGCAATTAGTACAGGGCAACAACTAGGTCTAGCTTCGCGTGGTTATCGGGGAGTGAGGCTTGCAGGGCAAGAAGGTCGTGTCCAGAGGTTTCACGATGTTTTAGAAGAGTATCTAGATGGCTCGAGGTCTTAATTCCAGTTTCTGCTATTCGGAAGTCAGAGATTAGCGGCAACTGAATTGCCGATTTCATTTGTGCCTGCAACTTCAGGGTTCAATTTGTTGCAGGATTCGATAATTTTTGATGCTGCATCTTGTTCTCCGAGAAAATCAAGCATCATTGCACCTGAAAGTATTGCGGCTACAGGATTAGCTACGCCCTGTCCAGCAATATCAGGTGCTGAACCGTGAACTGGTTCGAACATTGATGGTCCAGTTTTTGTTGGGTTAAGGTTCGCTGATGATGCTGTCCCAATTCCTCCTGAGACTGCTCCTCCTAGGTCAGTTAAGATATCACCGAATAAGTTGTCGGTAACGATGACGTCATACTGCTGAGGTGATTGAACCATATAAATACAGGCAGCATCACAATGGTTATAGGCGGTTTCAACTTCAGGGTATTCTTCAGCTACTTCATTGAATGTTCTGTCCCAAAGGTCACCCGCGAAGGAAAGGACATTTGTTTTGTGAACCATTGTGAGGTGACGCCTACGTTTCATTGCTAATTCAAAAGCAAATCTGACAGCTCTTTCCACGCCATGTCGTGTATTGACTGATCCTTGAGTAGCAATTTCATAAGGTGTTCCAAGTCGGTGAACTCCACCTTCGCCAGCGTAGGGGCCTTCAGTATTTTCTCTAACTACTTGAAAGTCGATTTTATTTTCTGGAAATACAAAAGGTCTTAAGTTGATGTAAAGGTCAAGTTCGAAACGCATTTTTAGCAAGAGGCCTCGTTCTATTACGCCTGGAGCGACATTAGGTGTTCCGACTGCCCCTAAATAGATTGCATCCAAATTACGCCATTCCTCTAAGACGCTTTCAGGAAGAATGGTTCCATCGCGTTCGTATCGTTCGCCGCCGAGATCGTATTCGACAGTTTCTAAATTAACGCCAGAGGCTTCTATGACTTTAAGACCTTCAGATATTACTTCCGGTCCGATTCCGTCACCTCCAACTACTCCTATGCGGTTTGCCATTGTTCGTTTCTGCCTCTATGAGTTGGGTAATTTTACTTAGATAAAAATTCTAGTCGACGATATTGATTTTATGTTAGGAATAAAATCAATATATTGAGTGGGTGTGAGGTTAGGTAATGAAAATAGATGTTGTAAAGCGAGAAAAGGATTTTCTTAGAGTTTCTGGAGCTGAATCAGAAAGCTATCTGCAAGGACAGTTGAGTCAAGAGATCGAAGGGATGTCGGACGGTGAATCAAGGTTTACATTTCTTCTCCAACCATCTGGGAAAGTTGACGCATGGTTAAGGGTTACTCGTCAAACTCAGAATGATTATTTGCTTGATGTGGATAAGAACTATGGAGAGTTGGTTCTCGCGAGGCTTAAACGGTTTTTGTTGCGAACTGATTGCAGAATTGAGATTCTAAACTATTCTCTCTATACGAAAATTGGAAGAAGCTCTCTAAATGGGAACGATTTCGGCGACGGTATTGCTATTCCATATTCTTGGTTTGACTTTGAATTTACGGATTACATTTTCAAATCTGATAGTTGTTATGAAGGTTTTAATCTTGTAAACGACGGAGTTTGGGCAGAGGTGAGAATAAAAGCGGGTATCCCCGAAATGGGTAAAGAAATTGACACTTCTACGATTCCAGCCTCATTAGGAATAATCGACTCTTCTGTTAGTTTCAGCAAGGGTTGCTATACAGGACAGGAGTTAGTTGCACGTATGGATAGTCGTAAAGGTGGAACTCCGTATCGTCTTGTGAGAATAAGTGGTACTTCGGGGATCGCTGCAAGCCAGGGTGTCCTTTTGAAGGACGGTGAAGAAGTTGGAACTATTACTAGTGAAATAGTTATTGATAATGATTTTTTTGCACTTGGGTTCTTGAAAAGAGGGATTGAGAGCCCCACGGAAGCACAGATTGTGGATGAAGACTCTAATGAGAAAAGTGTTTTTGTTATGCCTTTAGAAGGTTAACCCTTCTTAAAGAATCTTAAATAAGTATAAGCACGACCCGACATTGAAAATTTATATGTGTTAAGTTGGTGACTTGTTCGTTGGTTTTCCGCCCTTTGTGGGCGGTTTTTTATTTTTAGTGGTTGATTCACTGTAAGAGATGGTGAAATTGCCCTTAGGTATCCTTATATGTTTTCCGGGGTTTTCTTTAAATCTTCTCGTGCGTTCTTTTCCAGTTAGTGTCGATGAACTCTGATTGGGTTTAACGTTTTTTTCCTTAGAAGCGTTCTCTATAAGAAAATGCTCTTCCATGTAGAGAACGATTGAACCATCATGAGTAAAAACAATGGCCACTGGAGCTTTGGTTGCCATGACTTCTTCGAGTGCAGCGAATAAACGGACACAGTTTTCGCAAGATCCATCTAGTAGTTGGAGGTTTACCACATAAGTAATCTAATCGAACATATGTTCGATTACTAATTTAATCTATCTATTTGATTGTCTTTCTTAAGAGTTATCGTTTTTAGTTTGAAAATAGATTAATTTTGAGGCTCCCTCAGTGGTGTCATATGAAGCCGTAACCTTATGTAATGGCAGGCGTAGTAAAAAATCGAGAGTTAGCAATCGAGAGATTTAAATCTGCTCAACGTTTTGGTTCTTGTTCTCCTTCAGATCTTTTAGGTAGCTCAATCAGAGCTCCTGTTTTGGCTTCTCTTAGTGAAAAAAAAGTTGCGATCAGAAGTTACGGGATGAGAGGTTCGGATCTTCAAAGTCAATGGTTTAAATTGGTTGATCTAGCAGGAGCTAGACCTGACTCTTTGGGTTTTATTGAATGCAAAGGAAATTTGAAAAAGTTTTCCAAAGAATTGAAAGTTAAAGAAGAGGCGATTCAGAAAAACTTAAAAGCATGGAGCCGAAGAAAGAATCCGCCGGTAATTTATGAGACTCATTCTGGAAAAAAATCAAGAATTATTATTCAGATACCACTTTTAACTGAATGGTTGCTATGGATCGCTGATTCTCGTTCAGTGGTTCATAGAGGAATGAAGGGGTATTTGAATTTTAGAAATATAAATGAATTAACAACTTCTTTAATTTCTAAAGGTATTTCACCCCCTCCTGAAAAGAATCTTTTACCGGTGGATGCGGCTCGAATGATACGAATATCCGAAAAGGAACCTCTTTAGGTTCGGAATATTTTTAGTCGCTAGAAAGATGTTTTATGGTTGACCATAAAACATCATCAACTTCAACTTCATCAGGAGCAGGCATATTTGCACCAGGTAGGCGAGCACCTGGTTGAGATTCGATTACATCAGCCAGTTTTTCTATTCTTTCCAGAAACCTGTCATCATAAGCTTCTACATCAATCACTATGTAAAACTGACCCAAGTCATGCGGTTCACCTTCAGGTGTTTTCAGGGGTGGAACCTCGACACTCAGCCTGGAACCGGTTAATGCACCAGCTAATAGTTCTGCCATGAGTCCAAGACCATAGCCCTTGTATCCTCCTGTAGAAAGCAAGGAGCCCTCTAAAGCATCTTTAGCGTTGGTTGTCGGGTTTCCTTCTTTGTCGACTGCCCAGCCAATAGGAATTGGATCATCGGCCGCGGCTGCCATTGTAATTTTGCCTAGGGCTATAGCGCTTGTGCTGAAATCAAATTGGAAAGCTACTCCTCCCATTCCATCTGGTACTGCCATAGCAATTGGATTAGTTCCTAGTACAGGTACTGAACCACCCGGAGGAGCTACTACCGCAGAAGCGTTGGTCGCCCCTATAGCTAACATTCCCGATTTGGCTAGTTGCTCTGTGAAATACCCTAAATAAGTACAGGTTTGTGTGTGCTCAACCGAGTAACTGCATATTCCATTGTTACGAGCTGCCGCGATCGCTTTATTGAAACCTGCCGAAAAAGCCGACTGAGCGAAACCGAATCGGCCATCCACTCTTACAGTTCCGGCTTTGTTATTAGCAACAATCGGCTTAACTGAACCATCAACTCGACCAGTTTTTAACTGAAGGCAGTAACTTTCGACATAGTAGAGGCCGCATATCTTGTTTCCTCTTTCCTCGGCAGTACGAACTGCGTGAGCGACTAGAGAGGCAACCTCAATAGAAGCGCCATGAACAGTAAGTGCTTTTTCTGTGGTTGCTTCTATTTCATCGAGGGATATTAGCAAGTTGCTAGCCATTGTTATAGATCAATTCTATTGATGAGATCATTGTCCTAAGAGGCATCCAAAACTTCTTCTGACATAAGAAACTGAGAAGCAATTTTGTTTAACTGGTTCCATTCATGAAGTGAAACCTTTAATCCAGTTGATAAAGCACCGGCTGTTTTCTGATTTCTTGACGGAGGGGGAGGAGTATCGGATTTTAGAGAAACAGAGACAACTGGAGAATGACCAGAAGTAACTTCGCTATCACAGGACCAAGTAATTCCAAAATTTTCTTGATTGTGTAAAGTGCGCGCGAGTAAAACAAACAAGACAGGAGAGTCAAAATGCACGTCAACGGACTTAGTGTTTGTTGGCAGTCTTAGTCGAAGCGAACTTCTCAAAACATTATCTAGGACCACTGAATCTAAGGCTGTTATTTCAAGCCAAGAGGAAATTCCTTGACCGTAGTTAATTTCACAGAAAGTCACATCTTCGGCCAAACGATCAGCAACACTAGCCTCACAGCCAAGAACACGATTTGCTCTTTCGACTTGGTCCTTTAATTCTCTTGGAGCCACAAGAATGCTCGCTTTATCCATTGAACACATCTTCGAACAAACGAATCCAGTTGGAACCCATAATTAAAGCAATTTCTTCTGATGAGAAACCCACCTCAGAAAATCCTTCAGATAATGAGTCAAAATCTTCTGGTCCTTTAAACCATTTAGGCCAATTTGGGAAAGTAGGTGCATCTTCGGCTTGTTTTGGTCTGTCCCAGCGTCCGCTCCGCATCCAACCCAAGGCGTCAGGTGCCCAGCCAACCACTGAATCACTGCCAATCGCTACATGGTTGACACCAATCTTTTCCGCAGTGTCTGCGATCATACGGCACCAATCAAGACGTGTAATCGTGTCTCCACCCATAAAAAGTGGGTAAAGAGTACAACCGATGATGCCACCTCGACCTGCAAGAGCTTCTATTAGATGGTCAGGTTTATTTCGCGGAGAATTACAAAAAGAGGAGGGGTTGCCGTGAGTCACTGCAATAGGTTTCTCAGAACTATCTATAGCTTCGAGACCAGTTCGATTTCCAACATGCGAAATGTCAATAAGCACTCCAGAAGAGTTAAAGGCGCTAATCATGCGATGACCCACTCTAGTTAGTCCGCCGTCTTCAGGTTCCCAGCAACTAGACCCAAGATGATTTGAAATGTTATATGTAAGTTGAATTATCCGGATTCCGAGATCGGCAAAAATTCCCACCATTTCAGGATCGTCACCCAGCATGGAACTATTTTGAAAACCTAAGACTACTCCCAGAACCCCGCTGTCTTTAGCTTCGTGCATTTCTTGAACGTTTCTTACGATTCTGATGAGGTCAGAGTTCTCACGCTCAAAGTGTCGCCAATCTCCGATTCTCGTAATTGCTCCCGCCAAGTCTTCCCAAACTCCGCAAGTGGCGTGTACCACATCAATCCCGCCAGATTTGACTTCCTTTACTGTTGATCGATTCCAATTGTTTATTTCTAGGCCGTCCACGAGCATTAGGTGAGACCTCCTGGCTGTCTAGGTAAAATCCATTTATCTGAATCTTTCGACCCGATTTCTGACACTCTAGGCGCTCCCTGAAAAAGTGTCACCCTCAGCCAATCTGTTGACTGCGGAGCGAAGTTGTCCATTCCATACATGGCTAGTTGGAATCGTTGCAGATTTAATGGTAAGTGCTTAAGATCACAAACGTTTTCTCTCGGTTCGCTGTATGGTCCTGAATCATTGAGGAGTCGTTTAACTGCAATTCCATGTTCCGGAAAAGAGTGAAGAAATTCGCTTACAGAAGTTTTTTCATTTGTTGCGTATAGATCCGCAGTTAATTTGTTGAGTCGTAAAGATATATCTATTGGTATTTCTCTGTGTGCTGGATCAATGGTAGACCTTTCAGCACGACGTGGTTCCTCAGCATTGTCAGACATAACCCACCAGTAGTGTGTAGCTTCTGATTCATCCAGATTAAGTTCATTTAACCAGAAATATTTTTCTTCGACTATTTTTTTCAGGTCTCCAACTATGACATTAAAGTTGTCTTTTTTTTCATTGGTGACCTTTAGGAGGCTGTCAATGACTTCGTCATCTGTGTTATCTAGCTCTAACAATAATGAAACCACCAATTCGGTTATTTCAACGTCTTGCTTTTCAGCCCACAAGTAAAGATCGTTGAAAGGAAAGTCACTTTCGCTTAAAGAACGGAAGGTGTCATGGATAAGTAGGGTCGCTTTAGCTAGAGAATCAGGTCCCATCCAAGGCCAGCGGTCATCACCACCCAGCGAAGAGAAATATTGGTATGC
>PABN01000090.1 GCA_002699555.1 Dehalococcoidia bacterium | reverse complement strand
TCCTATTTGGGACAGGTTGAATCAGCGTGGCATTGTTAATAGTGGGATTAGGGATCGCACGATGGGGGAGTATGAGTCTGATCAGTTGAGGGCGATTGGGGACATGCTTCGTCAGCATGATTTGTCTTCTCAGCGTCTTGATATTGGTGGGGATTTGGCTCAGGAGCAGCAGTATTACCGAAATGTTGATGCTGATGCGCTTGCTGATGCTTTGAATGTTGCTGCTACTACGGCAAATATTTCTGATCCGAATGAGTTGAGGGCAAGTATTGCCCAGCAGATTCGGGCTATGGGCTAGGAGTTATCATGGTAAGAGTTTTTGGGGATGACGCAGAAGAACCTCAGGTAAGTCCGATGCCTGGTACTGGGCGACTTGTTCCTGATGCTAATGGTGTTCAACGGTTTGTGCCTGATCGGCCTAATGTTAAAACGTTAGAATTTGTGCCTAATAGAGATGCGGATATGGACAAATTACAGAAACTGAAAACGTTGTTGCAATCTCCTGCTTATGGTCCTTCGCTTGGAGAACAATCTTCTATAACTCCTGAAGAACGAGCAGCACATAACCAACGAATTGCTTTAGAAGATCTACGTCTAGCTGCAGAACAGCGATATGGTGGTGGACCTGTTTCTCGTCCTGAAGGGCAGTTCCAAAAAGCTCCGCCTAAAGATCCTAATGATTTTGAGTGGTGGGATTCTGACAAAGGAATCATGGGAAATTTGCTGCAAGGGGGTAATAATCTTTTAGATGCTCCTTCAGATATTTTAGAAGCTTTAGATAGGAAACTATTTGGGGAGTATCCTCAAGCTCCTTTTACAGAGTCTTATGTTCCTAGCCAGTTTGGGTTAGTTGAAGGTTCAGAATATAACCCTGGTGGACGTTATAGCCCTGAGTGGGCTGCTTCTATGGCAGCCTTAGGTGAGGAACGTTACAGCGCTGGGATGGATCGAGCTAGAGAAGCTGCTATGCGACGGGCTGCACAACAGCCTCAATCGCCAGTAGAAGAACAGCCTCAAACTTTAGATATGGAATGGTTTCAAGCCATGTTTCCTGGTGGCGCTGGTGCCGCCGCTGGTGGCGGCGGAGGCGGCGGTACAGGTTTGTCAGATGCGCTTGCTGATATTGGAAGGTCTTCTGCTCAGGGTCGTTACAATGATTTAGTAAGTTATTTGGATTCTGAGCGTGCTACTCGTGGCGCTCAGTTCGATAGCGACGAAGAAGCAATCGTTAAACAGCTTTTAGCTTCTGACGCTTCTCGTCGTCAAGCAGAAGAAATGTATACAAACAAGCGACAAAAGTCGTTTGACGAGTTACAGAATAAGTTTGATGTTCGTACTGAAGCGGCAAGCGCAAGATTAAAGAATCTTGGCATTGACCCTGCTGGTTACACGAATGTGGTTGGTCAGGAGATGGGTGCTTTGCTTGGTGCTCAGATGCAATCTGGTTCTGATTTAGCTGGCCGTATGGCGATGCTTGGTGCTGAACGTGCCCAGTTGGGTATTGGTCGTGCCCGTTCGGGTATGGCTAAAGAACGTCGCCAGTTTGATTCAAGAATGTCTGACATGCTGTTCCAGGGTTCTCAGCGGTTGTCGTATGAGCTTCAAGATGTTAATGAGGCTTTGCTTAATCGTCAGATTACAGCGCAGCAAGCTCAATCTCAGATTGATGCTGCTGCTGAAGAAGCTCAAAGAACTGCAATGCTTGCGGTGGTTCTAGGTCAAGAAATTGGGTTGAGTCCTGAAGCTGCAGCGGCTACTACTGCTGTTCCTGGGTCGATGAACAAGTTTATTGACGCTAATGCTGGTCAAGGACAAACTGTAACTATTGGTCCTAATATGCTGCCAGAAGCTTTCGATAACTATATTGGACTTGAGATCCCGTTATCCGCTTATCAAGCTTTCATTGATACGGAGAACACTAAAGCTCGAACTGCGAAAACTAAATCTGAAACTTTGGGTTAGGAGTTTCAATGGCGATTCCTCCTCCTCCTAGACCGCAACAACGGTCAAACATGATGGATCAGTTAGGTCTGACAAATCGGGTACTAGAGCGAGGTTCAGGGCAAACCTCTAAGTCGGCGTTGCCTGCTCCTAATTTTCTTCCTGAAATAAAGAAGGAAGGTAAAAAAGGTGGAGGGGTATTTGATATCCCTATTTTGGGTCCGATTATTGATGCGATTGATACGCCTCGTGCTGCCATTGTTTCAGGTATTAAAGAGTTTGGTGATCTCTTTGAGGATGGTCAAAGTTTTTCCATAGGCGAGTGGTATGACCAGACTCGTGACAACATCATGATGGGTGAAGTGTTACGGGATTGGGAAGTTGAGCTTCCTGGGCCACTGCATTTTGCTGTTGGTTTGGGTCTTGATATTGCTTTTGACCCTTTGACTTATATGGCTGGGGCTGGGTTAATTGCTCGTTTTAGTAAATGGGAAGATGTTGCTAATGGTTTGCGTAAAGCTGAAACTGTTGCAAGGCAAGCTAAAAACTTTAAGAAAGCTGACGAGTTAGGTGCCGCTGCTGCGAAGGTGCAGCGCACTAAGTCTGTGTTATCTGCAGGTAAGTATTTAGATGAGATAGGTATTTCATCTGGTGCTCGTTTCACAATTCCTGGTACTGGTCGTCTTGGTCGAACGATTATTGAGAAGCCTTTAAGAACTATTTTTCCTGCTGTTGGTAAGAAGCTGGATGACATGCGTGTCAACCAGCTTGTTTCTGGTGGTAAAGCGGCACCTGGGAATTGGTTTCGGTGGGGAGATGAAACTAATAAGGCTTTAGATCTAACTAAACCTAATAATTTGAAGCTTGTTCGTCAGCGTGTCGCTGAGTTGCGTGGTCAGAAAGGCGCTGTCGCTCCTATTAACAGAAAGCGTGTTGCTACTGGGACTGAAGCTGATGCGGCTGCGAGACTGGCTATGCGGATGCCTGTGGAGATGCCAGGTAGTGCTCAGTTGTTGGCAAAGATTCCTGGGAACACTGCGTTTGTTGCGGCGGTCGCTTCGGGTCCTGGGAAAGTGTTTTCTAACGCTGCTGATACGAATTTAGGATACAAAATCGGTCAAGCGTTTAATACGAACGTTGACATCAATAAGATGATTCGTTCTAAAGATATTAATGAGCAAGTTAATGGTGTTTGGATTAAACGAATTGCTCAGACTGCTAACACACGATCTTCTACTTTTGCTAATCAAGCTCGTGTTGGTGCAGAAAATCTTAAACGTGCTGCCGATGAGGCTGGTATTGATTTTGATGAGTTGATGTTTGCGGCTGAGAATGAAACTAGTTATCTCATTTCTCAGGGGTCTAAATTTGCTGGGGATGAAAGCTTAGGGGTGTTGCCTGCTCCTTTGAGAGATTTTCTTGAAAGTGTGAACGCTAGTCGGGCTGAAGCTGGGTTAGAAGAAATAACTCCTGAGCAGTTATTGAAATGGGGGGAGATAGATGATGTTGCTTCTTTGTCTCCTGAGGCTCGGCGTGCTGTTGGGCTTACTGATGAGAATGCGTTTCCTTTTTTCCGTCAGTGGGATGAAGCAAATCCAACTAACCCTGAGATGAAAGCTTGGGCAGAACCTGGGTATCAAGACATCCAGTTACAAAACATGGATAAGTCTGAAGTGCTTGACGTTGCAATTCCTTCCAAATGGGAAGCTCAAATGCGGATGAAGCAGTGGATTAGAAATAATCCTGATGAGTGGCAAAAGATTCGTGGGTCAAAGAATGTTGACCCACAAGCTGCTGCTTTGAGGCAGCAAGCTCGTGAGTACTTAGACAATTTGCGGAGGCTAGTCAACGAGGCTTTGCCATTTAGTGACGATTTGCCAGAGGTTATTGGCGAGCTTTACTTGATGCGTTACATAAGTCGTGAAGGAGCGGAGAAGCTTGACGAACTTGGGCGCTTAAAGAATGTGTTGCTTCCCAAGAATCCTGACCAAGTTATTCCAGGTAATTCTTTTATTAAGCGTCACTGGATTACGCCTGAGGGGATGAAACAAATTGTTAGGCGGAACTTGCAGCCAGGTGGAGATCCTGATGCACCAATCAATATCGAGAAGTTGATTGATGATTTAGGTGTTGATCCTTCCTTGACTGGCAAGGAGCTAGAGAGAGAGCTAATAACCGCTATCGAGGAAGCCGCTGACGATGGTTTTAGGATTACGGGGGCGGACGGGTTTGTATACACCAACAAAACGCATGTTGGAACGTTTAAGGACATTAATAAAGCTGGCTCTATTAGAGATCAGCTTTCAAGAATGGGTAAAGAAGGTTACGGGGATAGTTGGGTTGACATATTCGATACGGATATGACTAAAGCTTTAACTCGTTACATTGATTCTCATGCTCGTTACATTCGTTCTCAGTATGTTGTTGACGGTTTAGCGCAACGTGGAATCATTGTTCGTGGCGCTAATGGTCAGTTGACTCGTGCCGCTGCGAAACGTTTAACTGCTCAAAGCACTAAAGCAGGCAAGAAACTCACAAAAGACACAGCTAGACGTGACGAACTAAAAGTCAAAGAAGCCATGCAGGCTAAGTGGGTTAGTTATTACACCGAAGGGATGATAGAGAATAGCCCTAACTTTAATAAAGCGGTAAAAGCAGCTAACGAGATGGCTGCTATTGAAGCGGAAATGATAACTGTTGGTTCTGTGATGGAAGCCATTGCCAATGGTTCAGGTATTGAGGGATTAAGTAACGACGCTTTAGCTCTCATTAGTCCTGGGTCAACTTATGATCTTCGTAGAGGTGTTGGATACATCAGTCAAAAGGTTAAGCAAACGGCTGATGAAGCTGCTCGTTTGCATGCTGCCCGTGAAGATGCTGTGGAAATGATTCACGCTATTGACGATCAAGTTAAACAAGTTGAAGAAATGTTGAAACGGATTCAAGCGGTTCAGGGTATTGATCCTGAGCTTCAAGGGTTTATTCCGTTGCTTGATGGGTATAGAGAACTCCAAGAGTTGGCTGATAGTTTGCGTGAGGGTTTGCGTAACTTTAAGTCCACGTTTGTTAGCCGTATGGCTGACGATATTACGGTTCGGGCAGCAGACGATTTAGAAGATTTTATGAATGCGATGTCTGCTGACGAGTTGTTTGATTTCGCTAGGAATGGAAAGATGCTTGCGAGCAAGGCTCGCAAAGATGAGCTTGGTCGGATTTCTAAACGGTTGGGTCAGATCTTTAAGGGTAATCCTAAGTGGGAGAAGTGGCTTGAGGATATGCCTGAGTTGGTTGAGCTTAAGCGTCTTATAGCTGGGCTTGATGAAGGGGACATGGGTATTCTTGCTCGCCTTGATCGTTATAGGACGATCAAAGGCGCTGATGCTTTGATTGATGGGAAGTCTCCTATTGGAAAAAATATTGCTGATCTTCTTTCTGATATAGGTGCAGCAGAACGCAAGTTGTTGAATGCGAAGTTGCGTGAGATAGAAGAAATTTTGACTCTTGGGCTTGGCAGGCAAGCTACTAAACCAGCGAATGAAGCTTTGCAAGAAACGTTTGATCTTCTTGGTGCAAAGTTTGAACAGCTTGAAGTAGCTATGGGAACTGCCCAGAAGAAATTGTTGGCAACTGAAGCTGATCTTTCTCGTTTNCGNAAAAAGTGGGAAGGACGANNAAACGCTACTCGTGCANAGNTAGAACGTTTAGGTANAACGGAAGCAGAAATTCTTGAAGCTTTGGGACGTAAACAGTTTGGTGAATTGAACTGANGATCAGTTGTCTCGANTGATGGGAGTTATNGGGGAACAGCAAAGAATTGTTGACGAATTGAAGTTAGAGAAGATGCGGTTGATGGATTCGGATAGAACAACTATCCGAATGAGTGCTGCTGATTCTCAGCAAGCTGCTGTTNANGAGCTTCGCAAAGTACGCAACCTTCACAACTTGTCAGACGCCTATGGGGGTCGGTTAAACGACTACATGGTGAACATGATGGGTCTTGGCAACGTCAATAATGTATCCAATAGAACAAACAATTTGTTNCGTGGATACAGTTTGGTGGGAGGCGCAGGAGAAGGAACAGTAGAACTGTTCTCTGCTGCGGTTCAGGCTGCTGCTAGAACCGCTGATGTTAAAGCGATGANTGACTTCATGCAGAAGTATTCAAAGTTTTTGAACTGGTGGAAAGCTGGGGCTGTCGCTACTCCTGGGTTTATTGCAAGAAACATGATGGGNGGCATGTGGATTAACAACCAGATTGCTGNNGTGCCTATGGGCATGCATGGTCGGGTTTTGGGNATNCGTCGAGCCGCTCGACAAGCAGCGGCAGATGCTGGCAGACCTGAAGATATTGCGTATGGGTTACGACTTCTTATAGATGAGGGTGCGCCTATTCGTNTGAAAGGCANGCTTGGTGGTCCNCAAATGCAGGCTGCTGTTCCTTCTGATGAGCTTGAAACGTTTTTGAAGTGGTANGAAACNGGTATGGCTANNAGTGGTCAGGTNTCTCAGGAAGTTCAGTCTTCGTTAGATGCTATTGGTGGCGGTCAAAGAACCTTTAACCCGNTCAAAGCAGAGTTTGCTCCGTTTGCNCAAGTGCGTGCATGGAACCAAGATGCTGAGTTTATGTTGCGTGGCGCTGTGGCTCATCANACNGCTATGGGTGGNGGAAGTATNGATGANGCTTTCCAACTTGTAAATAAATACCACTTTGATTATGCNGATCTNACCCAAACAGAACGCAAAATGAANCAGGTTATTCCGTTCTGGACTTGGCAGAAAAACATTTTGCCTGTGCTTGTTGAGTCNCTTGGGAAGAAACCTACGGCTTGGGGTCGGTTGCAGCAGNTAAAGAGAGAAATGGAATTGCATTCTCCCGAAGANGGGCTAGTGCCTAGCTGGTTCGGAGAGAATATGGGTATACGTTTNCCGTTTAATGTTGGTGGTAGTCGTGCTTATGCGTTGCCTGATTTGCCGTTCCGTGATCTTGCTAAATGGGCAAAGGTTTTGGATAGCAAAGAACCTTGGCGTCCGATNGCGGAATCAGCGTTTCCTTTGTACAAACTTCCAATAGAACTTCATTTTGGCAAACAATATTTTGCTGATATNCCATTTACTGGGAGATACCAACAGGTTCCTCCTAGCTACAGAGCTATNCCTGGGTTGCTGCCTNNACTTGGTGNNCTTGGACTTGCAAAGAANAANANTAAAGGNGAATGGAAAGTAACTGATAAAACTCTTTACAGTTTNGATCAGTTCAATCCTGTTCTTGGCAGGATGCGNNGNNTNTTCCCTNNNGAAANAACTAAGCAAGAACGTNTTACTNGTNCTNGGNTGTCTACGTTGTTTGGTACAAACATAAGANAAAATACTCCTTCNNCNAAACGTAGCGAGCTAATTCGTATGCAGAAAGAATTNGCTGAAGAGCTTCGNNATAAGAAAGATATAGAATTCCGNNAGGTCTAGGATTTNGNTATGTCTGAGAGAACNNTTATTTCTCGGGANGGNTGGGANGCNCGTCCNCCTAANNNNCCNTTNACTAAGTTGAGGNCANCANGAGTGCANGGNNTTGTTCTTCATCACAGTGGTGTGAAGGATGGTCCTAAGGGTTTGTCTGCTTTGAAAGCTTATGAACGTTTCCATATGGATTCTCGTGGTTGGAACGCTATTGCTTACAACTGGTTGGTTGACGAAGCAGGAGTTATTTATGCAGGACGTGGGCCTGGTGTCGTTTCTGGTGCTACTAAGGGTTGGAATTCTCGTAGTGAGTCGATTTGTTTCACGGGTTGGGGTGAGGTAGAAGCCCCTGAAGCTGCTTTGGATTCTATTAAGTGGCTGATTAATGACATTAATAGTCGTTATGGAGGGAAGCTGTGGGTCAAAGGACACAGAGATTTAGGGAACTCTACGTGCCCTGGGAATTGGTTGTACAACTGGTTGAAGTCAGGGATGCCGTCGCAACTTGGAGATCCCAACAAGGTGGATTGGGACGGAATCAAAGCTCATTTGGAGAGCCTGAAAGCGGTTGTATCCCATAGTCCGTTGTCTAAGCGTAGGCGTAGCCGTGGAGAGGCTGTGAGAGCCGTTCAGGAGCGTCTGAAGGACCTTGGGTATGAGCCTGGGGGTATAGACGGTATCTATGGATACAACACGAAACGTGCTGTGAAAATGTTTCAGGTTAAATATTGTTCATTTCTTAAGGTCGATGGCATTGTGGGTGCCAGGACTTGGGATGTATTGTTTGGTTAGTGGGCCACTCTCAACACTCTATAGGAGGTCTTGAAATGCCTAAAGATAAAGGTTACGGATCGTTTGCTGATACGTTCGGTGATTCGGATGAACAGCCGTATGATTCGTCTTCTGCGGACAACATGGCTGATATGGCAGCGAAAGCTAAGTCTGACGCTGCTTATCTTCGTTCAACTGGGCTGGGTAACCAGAACCAGGGTGGTCGTCCGTTCGGAAAATGAAGAAGCCTCCTGTTAAAACTAAGTCAGGTTACAAGAAACCAAAGAAGAGCCGTAAAACGGCTCGTCGTCCCGTTAAGTATTAGTTATGCCGTTAAAGGCAGGTAACTCTGATGCTGTTATTTCTCATAACATTGGGAAGCTAATAGCTGAGGGATACAAAAAGGATAAGGCTGCGGCGATTGCTTACGACAAAGCTAACCGCAGCAAGAAAGGTAAGAAGTGACTGAAGAGACAGCTAAAACAAAGTTTTCTTGGAGTGATTGGATGTAAATGTGGTAAATGCCCTTTTTGTCTGCTCAATAGGACAGCCAAACACTATCCGGCGAG
>PABN01000089.1 GCA_002699555.1 Dehalococcoidia bacterium | reverse complement strand
AGGTCTCGAATCGAAGATGAAAACATCCCAATCGTTGCGCCTGAAGGTTTCCTACGTGAAGCAGTTGCAGAAAACGTTATCGCAGCACCTGTTATGGGAAGACGCGCCACTTACCAATTTGGAATGCTTTTACCTTGGAATGAAAAAGGACACGTTGATCAAGGGTTAGGCAAGGGCATTCCTACTGGTTCTTCGGCTTTAGTGCCACCAACAATCGAAATAACTGAAACAGGGCAAGAACTAATTCTTGATGGAATAAAAATCGAATTCCAACTAACCCCTGAGTCTGAAGCCCCAGCTGAAATGCATTTCTTTTTCCCTGAATATAAAGCTTTGTGTATGGCTGAAAATTGTTCCGGCACTATGCACAATGTTCTGACACTTAGAGGCGCACTCGTAAGAGATTCACTTCAATGGAGTAGATATATAGATGAAGCTCTTGACCGTTGGGGGGATTCATCTGAAATAGTTTTCGCTAGCCACGGTTGGCCCCATTGGGGGAAAGATGCTGTCAAAGGTTACTTAACACGTCAAAGAGACTTATATAGGTGGCTACATGATCAAGCTATGCGACTAGCAAATCTTGGCTATACCCCAAATGAAATTGCCGCACAGGTTGATTTACCTCCAGGACTCTGGGATGACTATATGTGTCATGGTTATTATGGAACAGTCAGCCACAATGTACGAGCTGTTTATCAAAGATACATCGGATTTTACGATGGACACCCCTCCAGTCTTAACCCTTATACACCTGTAGAAGCAGGAAAAAGATACGTAGATTTCATGGGAGGAACTGAAGAATTACTGGAAAAAGCAAGAAATGCTTTTGAAGCAGGTGACTATAAATGGGTCGCTGAAGTATTAAGGCATGCGGTATTCGCTGACCCTCAAAATGATGGTGCTCGACTTTTGCAAGCAGACGCTTTCGAACAACTTGCTTATCAAGCAGAATCTGGGCCTTGGCGTGACATCTATCTAACAGGAGCTCAAGAGTTAAGAAATGGAAGTATCGATGTGCCTGTTCTTCAGCGCCCCAGACTGGAAGTCGCAAAAGGTATGACATTGGGGCAAATATTCGATTTCCTCGCCGTAAAAGTAGAAGGTAAAAATGCCATAGAGCTAAGCCCAATGTTTATTAACTGGTCATTTATGGATACAGGTGAAACAGTATGTCTTGAGTTATCAAATGGCACACTTCATTCAAAAATCGGAGCATCCTCAGAAAATTCAGACGTATTAATTAGTTCTTCGCGAAACGTCCTTGAAGAGCTAATTGCAACAGAATATTCTCTTACTCAAGCAATCGAAGATGCAAGGGTAGAAATCCAAGGTGACATCGACAAAATGTTGAAATTCTGGGAAACTCTCACAAACTTTCCTCTATTTTGGCCAATTATCGAGCCTTAGATCGCATCGTGTCAAATATTACAGTTGTCAAGATGCAAGATCCTCGTAACCTCAAAATGTGAACACTACAAACCGGCTAGCGCGAACCTCCCTTTTAGTTACTTTTATTTTGATAGGAATCGGAGGATTCACGCGCGGGAGTGGGAGCGGGTACGGCTGTTCTGATAGATGGCCTTTATGTGAGGATGGACTTTTAGGTGGTCTGCTACCCAGAGGTGAGTACCACATGCTCATCGAGTGGCTACACAGATGGGTAGCAGCAATTGTGGGAATTCTTATTTTGTTAACAGCGATAAGCATCAGGAAAAATCTCCGCAACAACTTGGCTGCTATGAGACTTTCAATAGCTGCAGTCGTAGCAGTAGTAGTACAGGCAATGATTGGAAGAGGTGTCGTTAAAGCAGATTTAGATTCTGACCTTGTGGCTATACACCTAGCAATCTCAATGGTGGTTATAGCTCTTTTGACGGTAGTTGTGATCCTGGTATCAACAAATAGAAATGAAAATTTAGAAGCAACTGATCACAGAGACTGGAGTCGACGTCTAGCCCTCGGAGCTTTTGGTTCATATGCGTTACTTCTACTTGGTGCTTACGTTCATAATAGGTATTTCGCCGGATGGCCTCTTATGAACAATAAGTTAAAACCTGACATCTCAGACCACTACACATTCGTTCATTACCTACATAGATTTGCAGCAGGAATAGGAATTTTTTATATCGCGTATTTGATTTCTAGCGCTAAGAAACGTCAACGGCCAAAAAACGAAAAACTGATGATTTATTTTGCAGCGGTTGCATATGGAATAAACGTATTACTTGGAGCAGTCCATGTTTTCACCGAAGTGAGCTCAAGCGCAGTCGTAACCGCTCACTTATTAGGTGCTTGCGCTGTATGGGTCTTGTTGATTGCTTCTACAACCATGTCGCGTTTCGACATAACTCTCTCTAAAAATTAAAAGCTTTGCACCCCTTCGTGTGTGCTTTGTCCATCCTTCTGGCAGGATGATTTCATGGAAAATATCAAAATTGACTGGGAAAATCTTCGCATAAAAGCACAAGAAGCCGCAACAATGGCTTACGCTCCATACTCAAATTTTCCTGTTGGTGCAGCTGGTATAACAGATAGTGGTGAGATCGTAACAGGATGCAATGTCGAAAATGCTTCTATTGGTCTAACTCTTTGCGCTGAATGCGGAATGATAAGTGAATTACACAGAAAGAAGGCAGGCAGACTAATCGCAGCTGTAGCTTCTAACCCTGAAGGAGAAGCGCTAGCACCATGTGGACGCTGTCGTCAGATTCTTATAGAAGCAGGAGGGAAAGAACTAATCGTCGATGGTCCCGGGGGACCTAAAACGATCGTCGAGCTACTTGCAGACCCTTTTACAGTTGATGACTTAAATGAGCGAAACAGGACTGACACTTAATGGACGCTCTTGAAATTATTCAAACCAAAAGAGATGGTGGAACTCTAAGTAAGGAACAAATCGACTGGTTTATAGAGAATTTTTCTGGAAGTGAACTCATACCTGATGAACAAGCAGCAGCGTTAGCAATGTCAATCTTCTTCAATGGAATGGAATCTGAGGAATTGACAAATTGGACAAAAGCAATGGTCGATTCAGGAGTGACTTTAGATTTAAGTAGTGTAGGTAAACCAACTGTTGACAAACACTCAACTGGTGGTGTTGGCGACAAGGTTTCTCTCATTCTCGTACCTTTAATTGCTAGCTGTGGTTTAGCTGTTCCTCAACTTTCTGGCCGAGGGTTAGGACATGGTGGTGGAACTCTAGACAAAATGGAAGCAATATCAGGGTGGACCGCTTCCCTTAGTGAAGAAAGAATGCTCACACAACTACGTGAAATTGGCGGAATTATTGCCGCAGCAAATGAAGACATAAACCCTGCGGACAGGCGTCTTTATGAACTGAGGGACGTCACCTATACAGTCGATTCAATTCCCCTTATTGCGAGTTCAATCATGTCTAAAAAAATTGCAGAAGGAACTGAAGCTCTCGTTTTAGACGTAAAAACCGGATCAGGGGCTTTTATGGTTGATTTTGAACAAGCACGCACGCTAGCCAAAACTATGGTTGAGCTTGGCGAAAATTCAGGAATGAAAACCGTGGCTTTAATCACTTCAATGGAAACCGTCCTAGGAAATAATGCTGGTAACGCATTAGAAGTTTCAGAGTCACTCGAAGTTCTAGAGGGAGGTGGGCCAAAAGACCTTATTGAGATAACTTTGGCATTAGCTCAGGAAATGTTGGATCTCTCTAACGTAGATTTAGACCCCGGCGAGGTACTTGCATCTGGAAAACCAAGGGAAGTTTTTGAAGAAATGGTTTCAGCTCAGGGAGGTGACCTATCAAAAGGTCTTCCAGTGGCTGAGTATAAAAAAACCATCAACGCTTCAGCTACCGGCTACTTAAATAAGTTGGACTGCCGCTCTGTAGGAGTAGCCGCTTGGCGCTTAGGCGCAGGTCGAGCCAAAAAAGAAGATTCGGTAAGCCCTACAGCCGGAGTCATCTGCTTAGCAAAACCAGGTGATTACATCAATGCGGGTGAACCCGTACTAGAACTTCATGGCGATGAGGAAAATTGTTTTGATTCTGCTATCGATGCTCTAGAAGAAGCAATCAAAATATCTGATTCAGCACCTGATGATTCGCCGCTAATTCTTGACAAAATCTCTATTTAAAGAATTATCTACCTATCGGATGCCATACTGTTTTCATCTCTAAGAAATCAGAAATAAGTTCTAGGCTTTCCTCATTTACTTGCCTTGAAACCACGCGTTTAACGTTTGAAGCAGCTTCCTCGATGAGAGTCATATCAGTTTCATGACTGATTCCACTTATATCAACTGCATTGACATCCAAATGTCCAACCATCCATGGAAGAAGATCGGTTTGATCTCCAGTCAATATATTTACTACACCCGCTGGCATATCTGAAGTAGCCAATACTTCACCAATCGTTACAGAGGTCAAAGAGCTCTTACCTTCAGAAACCACTACTACCGTATTCCCGCTAACAATTGCTGGTACAAGCCTAGATATCAACCCCAACATAGACGGTTCAGTTGGAGCAATTATCCCAACCACTCCTGTCGGTTCAGGAACAGTAAAATTAAAATAAGGACCTGATACAGGATTTACAGATCCTAAGATCTGACTGTACTTATCTGACCAACCCGCATACCACACCCATCTCTGTATGGAATCTTCAATTTCACGCGTTGCTGATCTACTATTTACTCCAATGCTCTTGAGTAAATCTACAAATTCAGTCTTTCTAGATTCGAGCATTTCAGCTACACGATAAAGGATCTGGCCTCTGTTGTAAGCAGTTCTTGAAGCCCAAGGAAATTGTGCTGCTCTCGCGGCACGAACAGCTTCACGAAAATCTTTTCTAGATGCATGGGAAACATTCGCTATTAGCTCACCTTCAGGATTGCTTACCGAAAAAGTTCGACCTGATTCTGAACGTGGAAAAGCTCCATTGATAAAAAGTTTGTAAGTCTTTGCTATAGGGATCTTTCCTGTCACTATGAACGCCCCCCACTGTTCTTTAAATAAGCAGCGAGACCTTGCATCCCACCTTCACGCCCGAAACCACTCTCTTTATAACCGCCAAAAGGACTTGTTGGATCAAACTTGTTAAATGTGTTAGCCCAAATAACACCAGCCCTAAGACGCTCTGCCATCCAATGGATCAGAGAACCTTTCTCAGTCCATATGCCAGCAGAAAGACCGTAAGGAGTGTTGTTTGCTTTTTCTAAAGCTTCTTCAGGAGTTCGAAATGTTTGAACTACTAACACAGGACCAAAGATCTCTTCGCGGGCAACACGGTGACTTTGTTGGACTCCAGTCAAAACTGTTGGAGGATACCAATAACCATTTTCCGGCAAAGAGCAAGAGGGTTTAAAGACCTCAGCCCCCTCATCAATACCTGCTTTAACGAGTTGATCTATTCTTTCCAATTGAGCTTTTGAATTTATAGCTCCAATATCAGTATTTTTGTCTAGAGGGTTTCCGACCCTTAATAACTCGATTCGCGTCTGAAGCCGATCTATAAAATTATCAGCAATAGATTCTTGAACCAGCAATCTTGATCCTGCACAACACACATGTCCTTGATTGAAGAAAATACCGTTGATAACACCTTCGATTGCTTGGTCTAGTGCTGCATCTTCAAAGATGATATGCGGGGCCTTGCCTCCAAGCTCCAACGTCAAAGGCAAATTGCGTTTTACCGCCGAGCGTTGAATTAACTTACCAACCTCGGTAGAACCTGTAAAAGCAAGCTTCTTAACTTCTGGATGTTCGACTATAGCGGAACCCGTTCCACCAGCTCCAGTAACTATATTCACCACACCTGGAGGTAAGTCCACCTCTCTTATTACTTCAGCTAACAACAAGGCGGTTAATGGCGTTGTTTCTGCTGGTTTCAAGACGACAGTATTTCCGCAAGCTAATGCTGGAGCTAATTTCCATGCTGCCATCAATAAAGGAAAGTTCCAGGGAATAATTTGTCCTATGACACCATGAGGTTCTAGCTTTCTTTGCGGAAATGCGTACTCCAATTTGTCGGCCCAGCCAGCATGGTAGAAAAAATGAGCAGCTGCTAAAGGAAGATCAACATCTCGACTTTCCTTTATAGGTTTTCCCCCATCTAAGGTCTCCAGAACAGCAAACTCTCTTGCTCTTTCTTGAAGGTGACGAGCTATCCGAAATAAATATCTCGCTCTGTCAGCTCCAGGCATTCTCTTCCAATACTTTTCATAAGAAACACCCGCTGCGCTTACAGCTCGGTCAACATCATCAGATGAAGCTTCTGCAACAATCGCCAATGGCTTTTCTGTTGAAGGATCTAAAGTTTTGAAAGATTTCCCCGAAGAAGAATCAACAAAGTTTCCATCGATAAAAAGTCCGTATTTATCTTTTATGTTCACAAGGCTCGTTGACTCAATAGCTGACGCATATTCGATCCCAAAATCTTTCAAACTGGATCCGTCTTTAGAGTTTGAATTACCCATTAGTCCACCGTCACATAATCGGGGCCGCTATAACTACCTGAATCTAAACGTTTTAATTGAAGCAACACATCATTCAGTAGGCTCGACGCGCCGATACGAAACATTTCAGGACATAACCATTCAGTCCCAAGCGTTTCCCCAATCACGACCAGATAATGCCAAGCTTGTTTTGCTGTACGAATACCACCCGCAGCTTTAATAC
The DNA here is from genome assembly GCA_002699555.1 of Dehalococcoidia bacterium. Lineage (GTDB taxonomy): Bacteria > Actinomycetota > Acidimicrobiia > Acidimicrobiales > MedAcidi-G1 > MedAcidi-G1. Next base: position 19,586 of record PABN01000089.1, on the reverse strand, counting down.
CGACAGAAATATTTGTTTGCTGCGCAAAATCTCTTACTGCTTCTGCCATACATAAAACTCTTGGCAAAGTTGATGCTTGAGGAATTTTCCCAGTTGAAGTTTTTATGAAATCAGCGCCAGCCGCCATGGCAAGCATCGAAGCCTGTCTGATCTTGTCATAACTGCCCAGTTCACCTACTTCTAAAATTACTTTGAGGTGCGCTTCACCACAGGCATCTTTAGAGGCAACAATCTCTTCAAATGCCCGTTGTTCATCACCAGCAAGAAAAGCTGAACGATTTAAAACTATGTCAATTTCATCTGCCCCTCTTTTAACAGCATCTGATATATCAGCTGTTCTTGCTTCAATAGTTGATAAGCCACTTGGAAAAGCGCCAGCAACACTTGCTACCTTTACGTTTGAACCCTCGGTAGCTTCCACGGCATGATGAACCATTTCGGGATAAATGCATACTGCAGCCACAGAAGGCACATCGTGGTTGGATGGGTCAGGGCGTTTAGCTTTTTGGCACAATGAAGCCACTTTTTCTGGAGTGTCTGCTCCTTCAAGGGTAGTTAGATCCATACACCGAATTGCAAGGTTAAGGGCTGCTCTTTTACTAGTAGTTTTTATTGATCGCGTTGCCAATGATGCCGCCCTGGCTTCAAGAGAGACTTCGTCCACTGGGGTAACTTTTATTGAGGAACCGGTTTCCCGAAACGTAATAGTAGAAGTAGGCATTCTTCTTAATCTTTCTCCACCTGGAATAAACTGCTAACTCCGTGTAATAGATCTTCTATCTTATGGTCTGCTGATCTCTCAGCCGACCTAACATCACCGTTAATAACTAATTCTGTAACCTCAACATAGACTTTGACCATTGGCTCAGTTCCACTGGGGCGAATAACTATTCTTCCGTCCAGAAGATTGATGACAAGAGCATCTGTTGGAGGCAAGTCCGACTCGGGAATTAACAAATCTATTACTTCGACAACATCGAACCCCCCAATTTGTTCGGGTGGATAGTCTCTCCATGGAGACATAAAGGCTGCGGATACATCTATTTCAGGATCAAGTCGTTTTGTAAACAAAGCTGTTTTGTGTACGCCATGCCGCTCCCACAATGCTTCCAACAGGTCAATCACAGTCTTATCTTTGGCCTTTAATTCAGCTGCTAATTCTGCAAAAACTAAAGCAGAGGTAATACCATCTTTGTCTCGCACAGAATCACCTAATGCAAAACCAAGTGCTTCTTCATAGCCAAAAACAAACCTCAATCTTTTATCTTCAATACCTGGGCGGACAATCCATTTAAAGCCAGTTAGCGTTTCCGCATATTTAACTTCGTAAAAATCAGCAATTTTAGAAAGTAGATCAGATGAAACAATCGTTGTAACTACGAGTCTCTCCTCTCCCGTTCCCTTACTTAATATATGTTCTGCTAATAAAACACCTATTTCATTTCCGTTGAGACAACGCCATTCATCTTGATGTCTAACTACAACAGCCAGTCGGTCTGCATCGGGATCATTTGCAATTACCAAATCAGCGTTTTTTTCAACAGCAAGTTCGATAGCAAGATCTAAAACCCCTTCTTCTTCTGGATTTGGGAAAGAAACAGTTGGGAAATCAGGATCTGGTTCTGCTTGACTCTCAACCAATATTGGGCTTTTGAATCCTGCTTTTTCAAATACCTCTAAGAAGACCTCCTTCCCAACTCCGTGCAGGGGTGTATAAATCTGGTTTATTTCGCGTTTGCTTTCAGGTGAAATAAAAGAAGATGCAAAATTTACATATTTTTGTACCAATTCATCATCACCCTTGAGAATTGCCGCATCTTCATAATCTGCTAAAGATCCCTCTACAGGGGGATTTTTGTAATCGATTCTTTTAGCTATCTTCAAATCAACTGGATCTACTATTTGGGCTCCATCTTCCCAGTAAACTTTATACCCAGAATCTTCTGCGGGGTTATGACTCGCTGTGACCATTATTCCTGCTTTAGCCTTCTCAGATAAAGAGGTATAAGCCAAAACAGGTGTTGGTAAAGGTCTCGGCAAAATTAAACTTCTTACTCCATGTCCAGCCAAAACTCTGACGGAGTCTTGAGCAAAAATCTTGCTCTTATAACGCGCATCATAACCAACTACTACTAATGGAGGTTCATCTTCTTGATCTTGACTTAGTAATTCTTGCGCTATAGCGGTTGCTACGATCCGCACCATCACTCTATTCATCCTCATAGGTCCGGCACCTCTAGCGCCACGTATACCAGCCGTACCGAAAACTAAAGAATTGGTGAACCTTTGAATAAATTCAATATCTCCACGAGAGATGAGATTCTCAGTCTCAATTTTTGTGGTTTCATCAGGATCGTTAATTAGCCATTTGTTAGCTACTTCTAAAGCTTCTTCTAAGTTGGCTTTTTTAGTCACAAACGTTCCAAAATCCCCGCAAGTAAACTAAACATACGCGGCCCTGCATTTGCAGCTGCCTCAAGTACATCCTCATGGTCTAGGTTTTCTTCGGACATTCCAGCTGCCTGATTCGTTACAAGAGAAATTCCCAAAACTTCAGCCCCAAGATGTCGTGCTGCAATAGTTTCTAAGACAGTAGACATTCCCACTAGATCAGCTCCCATTGTTGCAAACATCTTTATTTCAGCCGGTGTTTCAAAAGCACCTCCAAGTAAGCCCGCATAAACACCCTGAGGTAAAGTCGGATCGACTTCTTGAGCTAATTGCCTTAGCCGTAATGAATAGGCTTCAGTTAGATCCACAAAACGAATCGCCTTACCTTCTGGCGGAGCCGGTCCCGTCATCGGCGACTGACCCATAAGGTTCAATTGATCAGAAATAAGTACTGGCTGACCGACAGGCCATTCAGGATTCAGTCCACCTGCCGCATTAGTCAAAATTATGGTTTTACAACCTGAAGCTACTGCTACGCGAACGCCGTGGACGACCGTATCAACTTTGTGACCTTCATATAAGTGCGCCCTACCACCTAGAACAAGTACATTTTTGGCGTTTACTTTAAGAGAACGGATTAAATTACGATGCCCTAATACAGTCGGTTCGGGGAAACCGGGCAAAGTCGCCATTTCAACTTCAGCCGAAATTTCTCCAATCTCATCTATAGCTGAAGCCCATCCAGAGCCAAGAACCAAAGCAATATCATGATTATCAATACCAGTTTTGTCTGCCAAAACTATTGCAGTTTCCTCAGCAAGAGAGTATGGATCAAGGTCTGTCATTTTTCTACTCCATTAAATTCCTGAAAACTAAAACCGTGTTTTCACCAAAGATTTACCAATCCCAAAATAATTCTATAAACAAACCTCAAGTAATTTNCTCAAGNCCATTAGATGGATCTGAAGCCACTCTAAAAACATTCTATTAATAACNATTTTTNCAATAAAAAAGAATTNTTAAGATAGTTATATATACNTGAATGAAATACCGATGTTGAAAATATCTAATGAAATTCAAGAAGCTNTAAACGAGAAAAAACCTGTTGTTGCTTTAGAGTCNACTCTNATCTCACATGGGCTNCCTTCTCCGCTNAATGTTGATGTAGCTCTTAACGCTGAATCAGTGTTAAGGGATTTGGAAGTTGTGCCAGCTACTATCGCATTAATCGATGGCTATCTACGTGTAGGAATTACTCGAGAAGAAATCGAACTATTGGGTTCTAGTGGCAAAGTCACAAAAACAAGTTTCAATAATTTAGGCGAAGTGATTGCCAATAAGTCATTGGGTGCAACCACTGTGGCATCCACTATGTTCGCTGCTTACCTTTCAAACATTAAAATTTTCGCTACAGGTGGAATTGGTGGAGTTCATCGCGGATCCGATGGCGATGTATCAGCTGACCTTAAAGCTTTATCGGATATACCTGTTGCAGTAGTTTGTGCAGGTGTTAAATCAATACTTGATATACCAAAGACGCTGGAAGCTTTAGAAACGCTCGGCGTACCCATAATTGGTTATAAAACAAATATCTTTCCTGAATTCTGGACATCCGGTAGAGACTTAGAGTTAAAAATTGTCGCATCTGAAGCAAAAGAAGTTGCTCATCTGTTAAAAGCACATTGGGGAATTGGATTAACCACAGGTCAACTTATAGCTGTTCCAATACCAGAAGATAAATCCGTAGACACAAAAATTGTTGAAGATGCTATAAACGAAAGTCTGAACGAAGCAGCCTCAGCTGGTATTAAAGGAAATGCCATTACCCCTTTTCTTTTGACAAAAGTCTCAAATGCAAGTGGAGGACTAACTCTTGAAGCAAACGTCGACTTAATTTTGAACAATGTGCAAGTTGCAGGTGAAATAGCCGTTCAGATGGCTAAGACTAGCTAACGTTAAGAAGAGACGCAGGATTTTCAAGACCTGATTTTACCGTGCTTGCAAAATCAGCTGCTGGAGCACCATCCAAAACACGATGATCCCAAGTAAGACTTATAACCATTCGGGATGTTTTTCGCGGAGTCTGATCGTCCCAAGTTGTATCTTCACGAATCCTACCTACACCTAGAATCGCTGAATTAGGAGGATTAATAACTGGTGTGAAACCATCAACTCCGAACATTCCTAATGAGGAAACAGAAAAAGTTCCTCCTTCAAGATCTTCCAAAGCTAATTTTCCGTCTCGAGCTTGACCAGCTAGACGGGAAGTATTTTGAGCGATTTCATCTAGAGAAAGTTGGTCGGCATTTCTTACAACAGGCACAACTAGCCCATCACTCAAAGCAACAGCCATACCAATGTTTATTTCGCTCAACTGAAGGATTTCATTTTCAAGCATTTGAGAATTTAATTGTGGATGTTCTTTCAAAGCTCGAGCTACTGATGCAATAACAAAATCTGTATAACCTGGTAATTGATCACCGCTTTTCATCTCTTTTCGTAAAGAAATTACGTTATCCATTTCAACATCGAGGTGAAGAGTCAGTTGTGCCATCGATTGAAGACTTGAATGCATTCGGTTGGCTATTACTTTCCGCATTCCTGTTAACTGAACCCTTTCCCCTTCACCGATAGGTTCATAAAAAAAGTTTTCATGGTTTTCTTGTGTAGACCCTGAAGAGTTCTTTATATGTGCTTGAACATCAGATTTTCTGATCTTTCTATCTGTTGAAGATGCCTGTACTGTGCTTAGATCTACTCCCAGTTTTTGTGCTTCGTTAACTGCGGCTTGAGAAGCATTATTATCTGAAGTCTCTGGAACGGAGCTGCTTAATGGGTTTGCTCCAAATGCTTCAACATCCTCAATTACTATTCTTCCACCAGGACCGCTTCCGGAAATCAAAGAAAGGTCTATTCCTTTTTCTTTTGCGAGTCGTTTTGCAGCTGGGGAGGCTGCAATGCGGCCACTCTTTGTTTTAGCTTCTTTTCCTGGTTTTTCATTTTGTTTGATAGCTGTTGTCTCGTCACTATTAACTTCTGGTGTCTCTGATATTTCGGGTGGTTCTTCGCCTTCTTCTAAAACCCAACCCAAAACCACGCCACATTCAAATACTTCACCAGATTTACATAGCTGATGTAAGCGTCCTTCAGCTTCAGCTTCTATCTCGGTTTCTATTTTGTCAGTCTCTATTGAAGCAACAGGTTGTCCTTGGCTAACGGTCTCTCCTGTGTTTACTAACCACTCAGTCAAGGTGCCTTCCACCATGGTTAAACCCAATTTCGGCATATAAATAGGTGATGACATATTAAGAATTCCTCTTCCTAAGAAATACTTTATTGGCTGCTGCTGTTTGAATGGCAAAAGTAGGATCTATAACTTTTGGTCCACTGCGTAAAACTGTAGCCTTTGCTGATTCATTTTCTCCCATTACAAAATCTCTTTCTCCATCAAATGCCAATACTCCGGGGCCATTAAGTTCAATTGTCTCACCAAGTCCCACTTCTTTAATGTCTACAATTCCAACATCAGATACTGAACCAGGCATGATAGGAGCGAAAACACCTTGCTTTGCTTTTGGGTCACAAATAACTGAAACAGCTGATTCGTCATCAAAATAAACCGGTTTGCTTCGTCCGGCAATTGAAGCGAGCCCTATAGAAGCTGGGTTAGCAATTGCTGCTAAAACTTGTTTCACTGAATCGGGTTTAACGACAGCTCTGCTACCGGTCAGTCGGTCATCCACCAGAACCACATCAACCAAAGCCAAATCTTTAATCCCATTTGGTAATTCAACATGAATTACCTTTGCCTGCTTAGATACTTCCTCAATTAGTAATTCACCTGCAGCAAGAAGCCCTGCTGCAGTCCCAGCAACAGTTGGATCAACCATAAATGGAAAAACATTATTGGTTCCAGTAGAAATTGGCAATAAAGGAGCGTCTAACCATCCCAATACCAGATCTCGTTGAGTTCCATCACCTCCTAGGGAAATGATCGATTTAACTCCTTCTTTTTTAAATATTTCCGCTGCTTCTGTGGTGTCCGTTCGTCTACCTTCAGGATGAAATGACATTTCTTGGATTTTGCTGCCGAGATTTAAACCATCAACAGCTCTTAATCCCAGATTCCTAAAGTCATTAGCTAATAAAACTTTTTCTGCTCCTGCGTCTATTGCACCCAAAACGCAACGTCTTAGAATCTCAATTTTGCTTCTATCACTGTTCAGCGATGCAGCAGATATAAACCTACGAACATCTTTCCCTGCTAAAGGATTTGCAATTAACCCGACTGTTGTCACCTGTTTTGAAACCTCAAAACAAGTTCTTTATGCCAGCAACTATACGTTCTACATCTGGAATATATTGTTTTTCCAAAACTGGGCTGAACGGTATTGGACTAAATGGTGCCGCAACTCTTTCTATAGGGGCATCAAGATAATCAAATGCCTGTTCCTGGATCTGAGCTGCTATCTCTGCTCCGATACCACCGAATCTAACAGCTTCATGGACAATTACTAAATGACCAGTTTTACTCACCGACTCCACTATTAGATCGATATCTAGTGGTTGAACAGTTCGAGGATTAATCAGTTCGCAATCTATTCCTTCGTCAGATAATTTTTCTGCTGCACCTTTTGCCTCATCCACCATTCTCCCTATTGCAACAACAGTTACATCGCTTCCCTCTCGAACAATATGGCCTTCTCCCAGAGGTATCTCAAATAATTCTTCAGGCACGTGACATGTATCAGCAAGTTTCCTCTTGTTGATAATAAAAACAGTCGGATTATCTTCACGTACACATGCTGTTAACAGTCCTTTTACTTCATAAGCATCTGATGGCATGGCTACTTTGAGACCTGGGACATGACAGAGCATCGCTTCGAGGCTTTGACTGTGCTGGGCCGCTGCTGAAAGCCCTGCCCCTCCAGCTGTGGTGATTGTTAAAGGCAACTTAGCTCCGCCACCAAACATGTATTTGAGCTTGGCTGCTTGATTTACTATTTGGTCCATTGCCACACAGATGAAATCCATGAACATTAAATCGACAACAGGACGGAGACCTTGAACTGCCGAACCGATTCCTAGACCTATGATTGCCTGTTCTGCAATCGGAGTATCCACAACTCTGTCTTCACCAAACTCTGGTTGAAGACCGCGGAAATAACCAAAAACCCCCCCGTGTGCACCTACATCTTCACCCGCTACGAAAACCGATTCGTCTTCTCTCATAATTTGCGCCATGGTTTCGACTACTGCTGCCCCATAGCCAAGTTTGCGTTCATCTGAGTTAGCTTCATCGTCACTTACTTCATTTGCACCTTCAAAAATATTGTCCGGACTCATGAAGATTCTCCATTCGTATAAACGTCTACCAGCATGTCTTCAAGTTCAGGGAACGGGCTGTTTTCAGCAAATTCAACAGACATGTCAACTTCTTTTTGAATTTCATCTTTAATAGCTTGAATTGATTCAGCATCCATGACTCCTGAATCAATCAGACGAGTCTCGTGCACCACTAAAGGATCGCGTTTCCTCATTTCTTCTACTTCCTCGTCTGTTCGATAATTAGAAGCAGTCCCTTTTACTCCAACATGGTCATAAAAGCGGTACGTTTTACATTCGAGCATCATTGGACCTTCACCATTTCGAATCTTTTCAATCGCTAATGAGGTTGCTTCGAAAACTGCTACAGCATCCATCCCATCAACAATTGCCCCAGGAAAACCATAAGCAGCAGCTCTTTCGATTACATCTGTAATAGCCATTGTCTTGTGTCTCGGACTGTATTCGGCGTATTCGTTGTTCTCACAGACGAAAAGCATTGGTAAAGATAGGGCTGCTGCCATGTTGGCCGCTTCATGAAAAGCGCCGATATTTGTGGCTCCGTCTCCAAAAAAAGCTACTGATATAAGACCATTATTCGTTAACTTATTGGCAAAAGCTGCTCCAACCGAAATCGGTACCCCAGCTCCAACTATTCCGTTGGCGCCTAGCATTGCAAGGTCCAAATCACAAATATGCATGGATCCACCTTTCCCGTTGCAATATCCTGTGGATTTACCCATTAGTTCTGCCATCATTCGATTAAAATCACCGCCTTTTGCAAGCAAATGACCATGGCCTCGATGTGTGCTAGTTATCTGATCTTGGTTTTCAAGTGCAGCACAAACACCTGACGCTACGGCCTCTTCACCCACATATAAATGAAGAAAACCTGGCAAGCGAGCAGATTCCGCTAAACGTCCAGCTTCCTCCTCGAATAATCTAACTCTCACCATTCGTTTATATAAATCAATTAAAATTTCGTCAGTTATTTCCATTAATTTTCCTCTTAAAATTTGAATTAACAATAAGCAAATTCAGAATTAAACTCTATTTGCTTTTTAAGAATTACTTATATATTCATTAACTTTCATTTCTAAATGTCTAATTCTAACTTCCTGATAATTTCCAAGTGTCTGTCCTCGTTTGAAACTTGATTTAAAACCTCGAGTTTGTGCTGCCAAATTCGAAGTGTCTTGATCATAGATAGCACCTAATGATCCAACGGAGTCAACCAAAGTATAACTTTCTTCTACCCCAAGATTTACAGGGTCTGGTGGCCTTGAAAGCGGTTCATCTTCAGGTTTAGGACGAAGAAAAAGAAGATCAAAATTGCAATAATCTGGATCAACTGGATCAGGTCTAAACCTGTAGACCATCGGCAAAGTCAACCCAGGAAAGAAAAAAGCATTTGGAAAAAGAAAATACTCAATTGAATCGATTGTTTCAGAAGTGGTCAAAGCTGAAAAATCTTTTCCGTATTTCTCCTCATAATCTTTTTGTAGAAGTTGAGCATAATAATCTCTTGCTTTTACCCCATCAGGAAGTTTTGGCACTAAATCCCCATCCAATTTTCCTCTTAATAGCCGTTCCAAACGTTCTTGTTCGTCTACACCAATTTCAGTAGAACCATTTCGTGAACCTATAGTGTGCACAAATCTGGTTACGTTTTCTCCAAAAATGTCGTACTGAGTTGGCGCTTCTGTACCAGGTTTACCACCTGCGTGAGTTTCTCTAATGTGATAAGCCTCTATAAATGCCTCTGCTGAGGCTTTCCAATTCGCGGGTAGACGTTTGCAAACATGTACTTCTATGTATCTATTTTCAAGATCCCAATGTGAGAAGTGATCGGACAAAACTCCCAAATATTCCTCAAGAGGTTGAGCATCCTGATCAAAATTTACAAAAATGAACCCTCCCCAAAGACCTACCTTTAATTCCGGCAACTTATGACTTTCCGCGTCAACATGTGGAAAGTCCCACTCTTGCGGCAAATCAATCAACTCACCTTCTAATGACCAAGTCCAACCATGGAAAGGACATCTCAAACCTTGTGTGGTCCCGCAAGTCGCTGGTGGCTTCAGTTGCGTTCCGCGATGCATACATGCGTTGTAATAGGCTTTTATACCTCCATCATCCGCACGAACAATTACCGCTGATAATTCGCCAATGTCATAAACGTAATAATCGCCAGGTTCAGGGATGTGTTCCTCTCGACAAGCCCATTGCCATACCTTTGGCCATAGAAATTTAAATTCATCTTGAAGTCTTTCAGGTGATGTGTACCAGTCGTATGGAATATCTTCATCTCCTAGAAAAATATATGACTCTTCAAGCAGAGGTGGGGTTACACCAGAACCATCTGCAAGCAGATGCTCTCTAAGACTTGGCCCAGGAGCTCTAGCCTCACCTTGATCATGAACTTTTTTTCTTTTAACCATGAATCAACTTTCCTCTAATAAGAATCTACTGAACGTATTTATTGAGCGCTAGATCAAATCAGCAGAATAACAAAAAATAACCTTTTAAAAGTAGCCAAAATTGTTTTAACAAGACATCAAGTCTATCGTTTTCACCTATGTCGAAAGGAATCCCTAATAGAGCCCAAGTTGTAATAATTGGGGGTGGAATAATCGGTGCAAGTGTTGCATACCATTTAACAAAGCGTGGGATCTCAGATGTAGTAGTTCTAGAACAGGGACAACTTACCGGTGGTACCACTTGGCATGCTGCAGGTCTTGTTTCTCAGCTCAAATCAACTTATTCACTCACAAAATTAGCTACTTATTCCGCTCGTTTATTTGAAGAACTAGAAGAAGAAACTGGTCAAGCAACCGGTTATAGGACACCGGGTTCAATTTCAGTAGCTTCCGACCCAGAAAGATGGGAAGAGCTTAAAAGAGGAATTTCTATGGCTTCAACAGTTGGCGTAGAAATTCGTGAAATAGAAATGGATGAATTAAACGAATTCTGCCCACTGGTTAATACCGATGATTTAGTTGGTGCTCTTTACATACCCAAAGATGGTGTCACTTCTCCAGTAGATACGACGATGTCTTTGATAAAAGGAGCTAGAAATGGTGGCGCTCAAGTTTTTGAAGGCATCTCTGTTAAATCACTAACTAAAAAGAACGGCGTTTGCACAGGGATTGAAACCGAAGACGGTCTAAAAATTGAAGCTGAAAATGTAGTAATGGCAGGAGGCATGTGGACAAGGCAGCTAGCAAAAACAATCGGAGTGAATGTCCCGTTGCAAGCCTGCGAACACTTCTACATCGTCACCGAGCCTTTAGAAAATGTCCTACACGGAATGCCAACTTTGCGAGATCCAGGAAATTACACATATTTCAAAGAAGAGACTGGAAAGATTATGGCAGGTTTCTTTGAACCCAGAGCAAAAATATGGAATCTTGAAGAAATACCAAGAAATTTTTCCTTTGGAACTCTTCCAGAAGATTGGGAACATATAGGTCCGATTTTTGAAGCCGCTTGCCATAGAGTGCCAGCTCTAGCCGATACCGGTATTCAACTTTTTTTCAATGGGCCGGAAGCTTTCACTCCTGATGGAACTTTTTACTTAGGAGAATCACCTGAAGTCGAAAAATGTTTTGTTGCATCTGGTTTTAACTCAGTCGGAATTCAAAGTGCTGGTGGTGTTGGATGGGTTCTTGCAGACTGGATAATTGATGGACACGCTCCGATGGATCTGACGAGTGTAGACATTTCGCGTGCATTCAACTTCCAAAGTGACCTTTCTTATCTTGAAGATCGTATTTCAGAATCTCTTGGACTTTTATATGCNATGCATTGGCCTTTNAGACAGTACGAATCAGCAAGAGGAATAAGAANAAGNGCNCTTCACGACCNCTTGGATNNAGCAGGNGCAGTGTTNGGCGANACAGCNGGCTGGGAACGTCCAAACTGGTATGCAAATAAAGGACAAGATCGTGTGTACGAATACTCCTATGGCAAACAAAACTGGCATACAAATATGCTTGCCGAGTGCAAGACAGTCAGAGAAGCTGTTGGTGTTTTTGATCAAAGTTCTTTTGCAAAATTCTCAGTTACAGGAACTGATGCATTAGAAGTTTTAAATTTAATTAGTGCAAATGAAATTGACGTTAAACCTGGTCGTGGTGTTTACACACAGTGGCTGAATAACCGCGGCGGTATTGAGGCTGATCTAACTGTTAACAGAATCGAAGAAAACAAATTTTGGGTTGTAACTTCTGCTGCTTCTCAAACCAAAGATCTTTCATGGTTGACACGGGCTAGCAACAAAAAATCGGTAAAAATTCAAGACATCACTGAAGATTTCTCAGTAATTGGGGTGATGGGACCCCAAGCTCGAAATACTTTGAATCCGATTTCATCTGTTGACTTATCTAATGAAAACTTTTCTTTTGGATCTATAAATCCTTTAGAAATAGCGGGGATTGAATGTCAAGCTCTGCGCATGAGCTACGTAGGTGAGCTCGGTTGGGAAATATATGTACCAAAAATCAACGCAGCAAGTGTTTTTGAAGAAATTATGGAAACTGGCAGCAACTTCGGGATTTGTCTTGCTGGTTATCATGCTATGAACTCCCTAAGACTGGAATCAGGTTACCGGCATTGGGGTCATGACATTACAGCAGTGGATACTCCTATCGAAGCTGGTTTAGGCTTTGCAGTGGCATGGGATAAGCCACATGGTTTTGTTGGGAAAGACTCACTAATCGACCAACGAAATGAAATCAGAATAAAAAGATTGCTCCAATTCAGAATTGAAGATCAAGAAATTTTGAGTTATCACGATGATCCTATTTTCCGAGATGGAGAACTCGTGGGGACAACTACAGGTGGGATGTGGAGTTACACGCAAGACAGATGCCTTACTATGGGATACGCGCATAGCAGTGATGGTGTAACTGAAACTTGGATCGATTCAGGAACATGGGAAATTGAAGTGGCAACGCGTCGACTGGAAGTAACTCCATCGATAAAAAGTTTCTATGATCCAAATAAAGAGAAAATTCGTTTGTAAGGAAGACTTGGAAGGCTTAGGAAATCAAGAATGAAAGAAGAGTATCAAGCCATAATTGTCGGCGGTGGAGCAATGGGAGTCGGGCTTTTGTACCATTTGGCTCACGAAGGTTGGAATGACATATTACTAATTGAAAAAGGAGAGTTAACTTCGGGCTCTACTTGGCATGCAGCTGGGCTTGTACCACATTTCATCGGAAGTCTGAACATGGCAAAGGTGCATGCAGAAGCTCCAAAGCTTTATGCAGAACTGGAAAAAGAAACTGAACTTAATGCTGGCTGGCATCCAACAGGAGCAATTCGTTTAGCTCTTTCGGATAATGAAGTTGATTGGTTTCGCTATGTAAACGGCATGCTCAATCTGGTCGGAGTTGAAAGTCACCTTATTTCACCAAATGAAATCCTCGATCATCATCCCTTACTGGATGTAAGTGACGTAAAACTTGGCTTTTGGACACCAAATGATGGTTGGAGTGATCCAAGTAGTTCAACTAACGCGATGGCAAAAGGAGCTCGTCAACTAGGTGCAGAAGTCGCACGTCACACTCTCGTAACTGATATGAATCTTTTACCTGATGGAAGATGGGAAGTTGTAACTGATAAAGGTTCAGTCGTAGCCGAACATGTCGTAAATGCTGCAGGTTGCTATGCGCCGCAATTAGGTGAAATGGTCGGTTATGAGGTTCCAATAGTTTCCGTTATCCATCAATATTTAGTTACTGAAGCTATTCCCGAAGTAGCGGAGTTAGATTTTGACCTACCAGTTATAAGGGATCCGAGAGCTTCCTGCTATTACAGAAGAGAGATAGATGGGTTAATCATCGGGCCATATGAAAGAGAAGGAGCAGAGCTCTATGGGATCGATGGAATTGATTGGGATCTTCATTTCTACCTAACGCCACCAAATCATGATGTCCTATTGCCTTGGCTTGAGCTTGCAGCTAAAAGAATCCCTGTTTTTGCTGAAGCTGGCATACATACAACTGTTTCTGGTCCTATCACTCATACTCCGGACTCTGGTTATCTCATGGGACCTGCTCCAGGACTTAGAAATTACTGGGTTTGCGCAGGTGCCTCCATCGGAGTTACCCAAGGCCCTGGTGCAGGCAAATATTTGGCCCAATGGATGGTTCATGGGCAGACAGAAATAAATGTTGCTGAAATGGATCCGAGGAGATTTGGTCCGCATACATATCCAAAAGGGAACTATGCGAGCGCTAAAGCCATTGATGAGTTTCATGAAATGTACCAAGTTCGACCTCCAGGTGAGCAACGTTTCGCTGGTAGACCTATCAAAAAAACTCCTGTATACGAAAAATTTGACAGTTTAAATGCTCAGTGGATGGAGATTTTTGGTTGGGAACGACCTCAATATTTTGGTATCCCTGAGGAGCATTCGTTCAGGCGTTCAAATGCTTACGAGATTGTAGGTCGAGAGTGTCGAAATGTCCGTGAAAATGTTGGTATTGCAGATCTAACCGCTTTCACAAAAATTGAGGTAACAGGAAAAGATGCTTCCAACTTGTTAGATCGGCTATCAGCTAACAAGCTTCCATCTAGCGACGGAGGGATACGTTTAACTCACATGCTTACTCCTCTTGGTGGAATCGAATGCGAAATGACTATTACCCAGTTGGGTTCTGAACGGTTTTACTTAAATAGCTCGATCATGGGAGAACTGCATGATTTGGACTGGCTTCGACAACATGTCGATGAAAATGAAGATGTTTTAATTCGTGATGTTACAGACGAGATGGCGATTCTTGCTATTAGTGGTCCGTCTGCTCGTGATGTAATTCAACCACTAACAGAAGCAGATCTTTCTAATGATTCTTTTCCTTGGTTAACCGGACAAGAAATTGAAATTGCTGATGTTTCTTGTATAGCCCTGAGAGTCAGTTATGTAGGTGAACTTGGCTGGGAGTTGCATCATCCAATTGGTCAAATGGACAGTCTTTACTCGGCTTTAATTAAGTCTGGTTCTACACATAATTTGAGTCATTACGGATCTTATGCAATGAATTCTATGAGAATAGAAAAAGCTTATAAAGCATGGGGTTCTGAGTTGACTACTGAGATCACTCCTATTGAAGCGCGCCTGGAAAGATTCGTTGATCTTTCGCGCAATTTTCTAGGTTCTGATGTAGTGAGTAAAAGAAAATCAGAAAAACTCGACATGGTTCTTGTTTACTGTGAAGTTGAAACAAATGACACCGATTGTCGTGGCAATGAACCAATTTACGTTGGTGATGATCTGATGGGTTTAACTACTAGTGGCACATGGAGTCATACCACGGATAAAAGTATCGCTTTTGCCTATGTTTCACCGGAACTGGAATCGCCTGGATCTGTTTTTGAAATTGAAATTATGAATGAAAGATGTCGTGCTACCGTCCTAAAAGATGCAGTTGTTGATCCAATGAATGAGAAGATAAGAAAATAGATGAACGAAGAAATTCCTGCGAAAAGATCTGGCGGGCGTAGTGCCCGAATCGCTAAGCGCTCAGCACCTCCACCACCAGAATCTAGGGCTGTTAAACCAGGTTTATCTGGGGGCGCATTTCAACCGCTGAATATCGCGCAGTTGGAAAAAATTTTAGACTCTGCCCTTAACCTGCTTGAAGAGGTGGGAATGGCGCAAGCAATTCCTGAATTTATTGATTTAGTTACGTCAAATGGAGGAACTTACACTTCCGAGGAACGTCTTTTGTTTCCTAAAAAACTAGTTCGCTCGATGATAGATGCAGCAGCTAAAGAATTCACACTTTTCGGTTTTGATGAAAAACATAATCTTGAAATAGGAGGTGATCGAGTTCATTTTTCTACTGGCGGCGCTGCAGTCCTAATGCTTGATCATGAAACATCGACTTTTAGAGACAGCCAACTCAAAGATATTTTTAATATTGGCAGAATTATTGAAAAATTAGACAACGTTCATATGTACGTTAGAACTGTAGTGGCACGTGATATGGAGTCATCTAAAGATTTAGATTTCAACACTGCTTATGCTGCAATGAGTAGCACTACCAAACCAATTGGTACATCTTTCTTTCATCCGGATCATGTTCACGAAATGTCCAAAATGTTCAATATCGCACTTACTGGCAATCCTGATTCAGATGAATTTCGTAAACGTCCTTTTTGTATCGCCAATAATACGTTCGTTGTTCCGCCATTAAGATTTGCAGAAGAGTCAACTCTTTGCATGGCTGAACAGGTTCGCGTGGGAATGCCAATCAATTTGCTTTCAGCTGGACAGGCTGGTGCTACTTCCCCTGCAACACTTGCTGGATCATTGACACAGGCACTTGCGGAATGTCTTGCGGCTTTAACTTGTGTAAATTTAATGTCCCCTGGACACCCGTGCACTATGGGCATGTGGCCTTTTGTGTCCGACTTGCGGACAGGAGCGATGTCAGGAGGCTCAGGTGAAGAAGCAATACTGAATGCTGCAGCGGCTCAACTCGTCAATTGGATCGGTCTTCCTTCTGGTGTAGCTGCTGGAATGGCGGATTCAAAATTGCCTGACAACCAAGCAGGGCATGAAAAAGGAACCACAGTAACGCTTGCAGCTCAGGCAGGAGCGAACATCGTTTTTGAATCAGCTGGAATGCTGGCTTCTTTGCTGTCCTGTTCATTAGAAGCTTTGGTAATTGATAATGACATGCTTGGCTCAATAGCTAGAACAGTTCGTGGTATTGAAGTAGATGATGATTCTGTTGCTACTGAAGTGATTAAAGACGTCATTAACGGTCCGGGACATTTTTTAGGTCATACTCAGACTCTTGATGTAATGCAAAGCGAGTACGTTTATCCTCAAGTTGGTGATCGTCAAAGTCCTGATGATTGGAAGGATTCAGGTTCTTTAGATGTCCGTCAACGCGCTAATAAAGTGGTTAAAGAAATACTAGAAGGTCCGCTACCGACACATATTTCTCCTGATTCGGACACGCTTATTCGAAAAATGTTTCCTATACATCTACCTTCTAGCAACTAGTTCATAGAAAAAGAAAGGGCTTCTGCCGGATCTACATAATCCAAATTATGAACTTCTGCTACTGCTGGTTCACAAATTTTTCCAGCGCAGACATTGAGACCTTTTAAAAAATTCGAATTTGAAACTAGAGCATCCTTAACGCCCTCGCTCGCCAAAGTAAGAACGTAAGGAAGAATCGTGTTCGTAAGAGAAATTGTTGCTGTCCTAGGCACTGCGCCAGGCATATTCGCAACACAATAATGAACCACCTCATCGATTACAAAGGTTGGGTCTGAATGAGTCGTTGGGTGCGCGGTCTCTACGCATCCACCTTGGTCTATTGCCACATCGACAATGACGGATCCCGACTTCATTTCAGAAATCATTTCTTTATTTACCAATTTTGGTGCTTTGGCACCAGGCAATAAAACTGCTCCAATTGTTAGATCAGCCTTCAAAACCTCTGAGACAAGGTTGCTTTCATTTGAAAAAATAGTTTTTACTTTTCCGGAGTATTTTTCATCTATAGAATCAAGAATTTTTTGATCTCTGTCTAGAACTATTACTTCCGCACCCATTCCGACTGCAATTTCAACAGCGTTACTTCCAACTACTCCGCACCCGAGTACTACTACTCTTCCTGGTCCTGCTCCAGGGGCACCTGCAAGTAGAACTCCATTGCCTCCTTGTCTTGCCTCTAAGCAGTGTGCACCAGCTTGTATTGACATCCTTCCAGCGATTGCTGACATAGGAGTTAAAAGCGGTAGCGAGCCTTGATCATCAGTAACTGTTTCAAATGCTATACAGGTCGAATTCGATGATATTAAATCTTCTGTCTGCTTTTTATCAGCCGCTAAATGAAGGTAGGTGAACAGAGTGTGTTCGGGTGTTAACAATTTACGTTCATCTTCTTGTGGTTCTTTTACTTTCACAATGATTTTGGACTCTTTAAAAACATCTTCTGCTGTTTCAACAATTTTGGCTCCAGCTTTTTCATATTGATTATTGTCAAAGCCTGCTCCTCCTCCAGCACCAGATTGCACAACAACTTGGCTACCTTTGCTTGTAATCTCTTCGACTGCATTTGGAGTCAATGAAACGCGTCTTTCATCGGTTTTTATCTCTGTTGGGATACCTATTATTGTGCTTGACATGGCTTAATTACCCCTTAATCGAAGTACAAGTGAATATTCTCACAGAGAAATTTTGAAATACAAAATTTTACAAATAAAAAAATTAGGAGTCTCATGATAAACGGAATCCATCATTTTGCTATATCAACGCCTGATCTAAACAGGTTGGTTGATTTCTACAAAGATATTCTTGGTTTCGAAATCGTATATGAAACTTCGTGGGAAAAGAGAGAGGTAATTGATCAGATAGTCGGTTTAAAAGACTCTGCAGCCCGTTCTGTAATGCTTAGAGCTCATAACACTCATATAGAACTCTTCGAGTACTCTGCCCCAGAACCTGCTAAGGGGGATCCAAATCGGCCTGTTTGTGACCACGGTTATACGCATCTGTGTTTTGATGTGGTGGATATAGACGCCGAGTATCAAAGGCTTTTGGATGCAGGAATTGAATTCCATACCCCTCCTCCGAAAAGTGATCAGTTGGGAAGCGGAAAGATTAGAGCCACCTACGGGCGTGATCCAGATGGGAATGTTATTGAACTTCAAGAAGTACTTGATCAAAATAGTCCAATTAAATTAAGGAACTAAGAAAATAATGAATGATTACACAGACGCAGAAAAACAGATAATGAACTGCCTTCTTTCTTATACCCGTGGGATAGACAGGCTAGACCCTGATGCAATTCTTGCCGCCTTTCATCCTGGAGCTTTATTAGAGGGATATCAGGTTGACTCATTTGTACCCATTGAAGATTTTGCTCTTCCGGTTGTCGAGAGATTAAGAAAAAGATATTCCTCAACTCAGCATCGCTTATCGAACACAAAAATAGATTTTAATGATGATGGAGCAATCGCAGAGTCTTATATTCTTGCCTACCACGTTCAACCAGCGAGTGAAGACAGCCAAGATAAGTTGTGGACTTTTAGTGGAAGATACATAGATTATTTCGAACATCGAAATGATGAATGGCGTATATCAAAACGTTTTCTAAGGTCCGATTGGACAAAAATCGAAACAATTGAAGAAAAAATGCCTAATAAATTTATTCCTGGAGCGCGAGATAAAAGTGATCCTATTTACGGTCAAATTTCTGACTAATTATTATGAGAGGATCTACCTGCAGGGCTATTTGTAAACATTTGTTCTGAATCAAATCCGATTCGACCATCTCGATCAGGAATTAGTTCAATAACTATTCGACCCGGTGTGTCCAAGTGCTCTACAAAAGCATCTTGTTGACTTTTGCTATCTGGTCTTACTTTTTCGGCTAAAGCTCTATAGAACCATTCGCTAATTTCTTGATTATCATAAATCTTAACGTCTCCTCTGTATGTGACAGCCTGAGACATTCCGATATCGGTTCCTCTACTTGATACTGCGATTGAAGCGCGAGGTCTTTGTTCGAGAGCAGGTACGCGTTTTCTACGTCGAGTGCAGGTGAGCCAAAAACTTCCATTTTTTTCTACATAATTCATAACGACTCCAATCGGGTCGCCAGATGAGTTGGTCCACATAAAAACGCACTCGGTTTGCTTGCTATGAAGCAATTGCTCTCGTTCAGAGTCAAGAGAAAAGATTGATACATCTTCGTAATTATCTACATAGGTATCAGTATTTTCATCTTTCAAGCGCAAACTCCAGAGAAAGTAACTTTTAATGTTTCTGAGTAGCGGGGGCAAGATTCGAACTTGCGACCTTCGGGTTATGAGCCCGACGAGCTACCAGACTGCTCCAC
>PABN01000088.1 GCA_002699555.1 Dehalococcoidia bacterium | reverse complement strand
TAACAGCACGACCGAAGATGTGGACTTTGAAATATTTGGGTATTCTGGCAAAGATCTCATCAAGGATCTCAAGTTGAGAAAGACATTTCACACGACAAACATGCACTTATTTCATCCCACAAAGGGTATTTACAAGTACACGACCCCTGAAGAGATTCTACATGACTTTGTGGAACTTCGACTTGAACACTACAAGAAGCGCAAGGCACACCTCATCGATGTACTCGAAAAGAGGGCGGAGTTGTGTGGGCATAAGTCTAAGTTTGTCTCTATGGTAATTGAAGGAAGCTTAGTGGTTTTCAAAAGGAAGAAGCAGGAACTCGAACAAGAAATGTCTAAGTACTTCCCCAAAATTGATGGAAACTGGGACTACCTTCTCAACACAAAGACTGTCGAGTATACCGATGAGCGCGTTAAAGCACTGATGGATGAAGCGAAACAAGCGAACATTGATTTGGAACGTATGATTAGGACGAGTCATATCACAATGTGGAAAATGGATATTAAAAATATGTGAGTAGTAAGTAGATATGGGTGAGGCTGCTAATATAGCTCTCAGTGCTATTGGAATGCAGGATACACATCTTCTTTCCAAAGACCCAAAGAACTCATTCTTTAATCCATCATATCAACAACATTCACAGTTTCGCAAATATCATAATGTACATCGTGTAAGTGAAAATGGTAATAAAACGACATGGCCATTTGGTGAAACAGTCAAAGTTACTCTTAATCCACAAAATATGGGAGATTTACTTACAAATTTATGGATACACGTTGATTTACCTGAATGGACAAGTATTTCTACTTTCACACCAGGAATTGGACAACAAGCGGAACTATATATATTTGGGATGACTCTAGAAGAAAGTCCGTATGATACATATGAAGAATTTTTGAATACAATGATAGCGGCAGGAGATCCGGGTTCGGGAGCTCCAAATGCTCAAATGTGGTCGTATATTGTAACGGATTTTGATTATACTTCTAACCCAAGCAGTTTTACTTGGGAGAAGTTTACTGAATATAAGGAATGGAAAAATTTTGGTATTCCTGGTACAGATGATCAAACGTTACAGGATTTGTATGGTACAAGCTTTTACACGGGGGCACCACCTCACCTACTTGTTCCACCTGAAGCAGCCCAACCGAGTGGAAGTGGTTGGGCTTGGGATGTGCAACTATTAGGTAGAAAAATAATAAAAAGTGTTAAGTTTATCGTAGATGACCAAGTATTAGAAGATATAACCGCAGACTGGTGTATTATTTATGATAACATGTACCAAACGGAATCCCAAAAATATACTGCAAACAGCGCATATAACAGAAATATAGTTGGTGGATACGAGAGAGACGCTGGAAAGTCTGAATCTAGAAATAAGCTTTTTATTCACATCCCATTCTTCTTTTCCCAGAGTTATGCCGGAGATGTATACTCGAATAATAAACAAAATAAAACCCCGTTCCCGTTATGTGCAATTCATAAACAGAAAATTATGCTTGAAATTGATTTTTTTAAACATTCATTTTTTACTCTCTATTATCCCAATTTTTCAATCAATGGTGATATTGGGAGAGGACCTCCACCCCCACCACCAGCTAAAAAGTTGTTAGATTTTAATATTATAACGGAAGAGATTACACTTTCTAATGAAGAGTCTTTGTTTTTCAAAACTAATAACAGAGAGATTATTTATGATTTTGTGAATAAACATTCATCTATGCAATTAGAAACAAATAGAGGTAAACGATCATTTGAAATACAATTAGAGCCATCTATACCCGTAAAATGTCTTCATTGGTTTTATAGGTACAAAGGATACGAAGACGAAGATGAATATAGACATATAGAAACTACAGATGTACTTCCTGACAAGAGAGCTTTCATAACATCAAATAGGTTTAATTTTACTAAAGCACAATATGTAGGTAATAAAATAAGCTCAGCACCACACATTTTAAAAAGTGCATATTTTTCGTTGAATGGTGAACGTTTCCCGAATATATCTAACATCACATACGAATACTTTTACAACTACATCCCTATGCAATCTCAGTTATCTACATCGGGTAATGTAGTTGAAGGTGCATATCCAACACCTATAGGTGCTTACAGATTCAATTACGTATACTCTTATAATTTTGCGATGTATCCTAAAAGTACAATGCTTTCGGGATTTCTTGATTTTTCAAGGCTAAACTCTGATAAAACTAAACTTCATTTTGAATTAAATGACGATATAGACCTCCTACATGGAGGTAATGGATCATCGGTTGATCCCTCTCGTTTAGTTAACCCTGAATATAACTTTCATTTATACTATACAGGTTTTCGGGTTCTTAGATTTAACAATGGTTTTGTGTCAATCACTTAAAAATAAAATATATAAAATAAACAGGGATTAACTCATGTCCGGTAAATTACAAATAGCTATATCAGGACTACAAAATGAGTTTATATCAGGTAACCCAACATTTTCTCATTTTTTGTCTGCTTTTAAAAAGCATACAAAATTTGCCTTTAATGTAAACGAATTCCCATTAGTAAATGCCAAATTAGGTGAAGAAACTCAATGTATTATACCAGTGGATTCCGGTGACTTAATCAGTACATTAACACTAAGATGGAAGATGTATTTTAAATCTTCAATAAGTTCAACTTCTACGTCATTTGTGCAACCATTTCACAACAATATTGGTATACACGGAATAGATTACGCAGAACTTTATATTGGTGGACAACTTATAGAGCGAATAACGGGTGATTGGATTTACTTATACCACTTGTTTAATACAGCCGATTATATTTTTTCAGATTCTATTCTTTACCAAACTCAGGCCGTTCGTACCAATCCATACAATACTTATTATAGACTTCCAGGGACTGATTCGGTATTCGACGCAGCGAGCGGATCCCATATATGGACTTTACAACCAATGCATATTGACTTACCGTTTTATTTTTACAAGAATTTATCGGCATCCATATTAGCGTGTAAACTCAATAAACAAAACTGTTACGTAAAAATCAAGTTTAAGTCTCGTGATGAAATAATACCCAGCTATATGAGAGCAAATGTAATAGATACAAACATAGAATCGGCTTCAATATTAACAAAATACACATTTTTGGATGACGATGAACTAAACTATTTGAAATCACGACCAATTAAACAATTAATAACACAAACTCAGTTACAGAAATACAAGATACCCTACGAACCATTTCCACAGGCGCCTCCAGGAACGCAATTGCCACCAAGTGTGTACAAAAGAAATTTTGAAATACCACTAACGCTACATAATCCGATTAAAATTGTTCACTTTTTCATAACGTACAGTCCAGTAGATGGAATTGCATCCGGGTTGCCACGGACACATGAATTTAAGTCGGCAGGAATTAAATTTAATGGTAATTTCTTGTTTGATGATTCATACGCTAAATCAGTGTATGATAATAGAATCAAGAATTCTGTATCCTCTACGATAGGTGGGTATGGAACCGCTCGTATCGGTAGTTACTCCTTTGCATTATACCCTACTAGTAATGAACCATCAGGTCACTTAAACCTAAATCGTATAATTGACAAGACATTTGTAATAGACCCAGGTTGGATTGAAGGGGTACTTAACATTTACGGTACATGTTACAACATGATAGTATACTCAGATGGTTTGTGTGGCTTAAAATATTAAGAACATAGTAGGATATGGCTGGTCGTGTTCAAATATTAGCAAAGGGTCACGTGAGTGATCAATTATTAAATAACCCGTCATTTTCATTTTTTACAAAAAAAATCAGTAAATACACGAATTGGTCAGATGAAACATTTAAAATGACTTTTAATAAAGACATCCATACAGGTGATTTCATTGATGCTACAATTCCAGCAAAATATGGTGACGTACTCAAGGGGGTGACATTATCATTTAAAGTTGAGGATATACTTGGTGCAATGACCAATCCACCGGCTTCGATGTTATCGCTGAATCCACCAGACAGAGCTTTAATTGAAAAATTTGGGGTTTCCGTTATCGACTATGTGGAACTATTTTTAGGAGATCAACTAATTGATAGGGTGACTGGACACGATATATTTATTTACAACGAACTACATACACCTGAATCACAACACGGAAACTTAACTTCTTTACAGGGTAGTCACTTTGTGTCTAGTTATGGTTCTGGAACATTTGTACAAGAATGGCTTGATGGTCAACATCAACAAACTGTTGGTGGGGCGGGCTTCGCCGACAACGAATATAGAACACATATCCCGTTTTATTTTCACAATCGGCCTAAACACGGATTTCCTCTATACGCTGTTAATAAACAAGAACTTAAACTTCGCATAAAACTAAGACCTGCACGAGAACTTCTGTTTGTAAATATCACCAGCACCTACACCGTCCCACCCGGCGAGTACGATTCCGGTACAACGGTAAATATGCCACTTTCATATATCTGGGATCCTATAGCTGAGAGGAGCATTGATGGGAATATTAAACTACAGGATTTTACGGTCGATTTGGATTTAGTGTACTTAGATAAGAGTGAACGTTGTAAATTACAATCAAAACCATTTAACGTGTTAATAGAACAACATCAACACAATAAATTTTATATTGAACCACGTTCTAAATACGGAGAATTTAGACTAGATTTTAAAAATCCAATAAAAGAGATGTATTTCATAGCAAAAAATGACCGACCCGAACTAGATGAACCAATTTTCTCTAACAATTTGAATCAAATACGCGGCATTCCGTACAGTGCGTATGGGTTCGATTTCACTCAATGGCAAGCTGATGTTGTATATGCTAAAAAGCCTGTTCCTTTATTTTATTCACAACAGGAATTGGTAACCTTAGAATGTGACGGTGTAAAAATTCTAAACGAAATCACGGGTAACAGTAAATTTCTAGCGTACTCTATTCCACATATATATCATAAAAGGTCACCTGTAGGTCGTCGTATAAATGTTTACAGTTTCGCTTTATACCCAGATAAATTGGAACCAAGTGGACATTTAGATTTCAGTGTAATAAAAGATGCAAAATTAACAATGTCATTAACTCGTGATGGTTCTTTCGGACCATCAACAGCGTACTTTCAGGTCGCGACTGGTTATTCTCCACTATATTTTTTTAAAGAGGTAAGAGTCATAGCTAAAAGTTACAACGTCCTTCGTTTCGAAAATGGTGCAGCTAAATTACTCTTTTAAGTTTTTGAAAAGAGATGCCTTATTGCCACTGATGAAATTTAAATTTGACGCAGTTGAATTTCGTGAGATGTCCATAACAGATCAAATGTAGAATTGGAGAATTGATATTAAAAATATGTGAGCAGTAAGTAGATATGGGTGAGGCTGCTAAAATTTCTCTCAAAGCTATTGGAAAGCAGGATACACACCTCCTTTCCAAAGACCCGGAAGATTCGTTATTTAATTATAATCTAAAACAACATTCGAATTTTGTAAAATATTACAAAGTGCGAAATATATCTGAAAAAGATGTGCCAAATTGGCCCTTTGGGAAGACTATAAAAGTACAATACAATCCCCAAAATATGGGTGACTTTCTTAGTAATATATGGATTAAATTGAAATTACCAAAAACAACTGATGAAAGTGAGTGGTATTGTTCTCAGATTGGTCGTCATATT
The DNA here is from genome assembly GCA_002699555.1 of Dehalococcoidia bacterium. Lineage (GTDB taxonomy): Bacteria > Actinomycetota > Acidimicrobiia > Acidimicrobiales > MedAcidi-G1 > MedAcidi-G1. Next base: position 3,717 of record PABN01000088.1, on the reverse strand, counting down.
ATAAAAAAAATAACAATGTATGTTGACGAAGTAGTGATAGAAGAGATTGATGACGTGTGGTGTGTAATAAATGACGTGGTGTTTTCAGATGAAAGTGAACGAAGTGGTAATAATTTTCTTTTAAATCAAAATCATCCTGAATACGAACCTAGTATACAAAGACTTAAACTAGCATCCCAATTCAGTGAGATGGATATAAAATATCCAATACCATTCTTTTTTTGTGGAAAACATAGTATTAGAGATTACAAAGAAAACGAATCAAAACGTGCATATTTCCCAGTTTGTGGCATTCATAAACAAAAAATACATTTTGAAATTACATTTCACGAACAAACATTTTTTACAAACATAACAGACACTATTGTTTTGGATAGTTTTGACATTATAACAGAAGAAATTAAAGTATCAGAAAGTGAACGTAATTTTATAACTTCAGAAAATTATATTATGACTGTACAAAAAACATTAAAACATCCCGAAGAAGTGAGTGACATAAACAACAATAAAATCTATATAAACTTAGTTCCGAGTATACCTGTGTCATCTTTTCACTGGGTATTACGAGATACAAAATTTGAAGATGAATTCGATGCAAATGGTTCTTATTCACCCTCCGAGGACAACAAGTTAGCATTTATGAATAGATTTAATTTTACTAGGAAATGGTATNGTGAANNTGNANATTATANCTGGAATGGTTATNNAAGATATATAAGAGATGGAATGGATATATTACAAAAAGCTAAATTTTATTTAAATGGTCAACAATTACCCAGAATAATATCTAATGATAGTACATTTTTCAAAACCTATATACCGAATAGACATCTCATAAATTATAAATCATTTTTTTCGTGTATGTACATGTACTCATTTGGATTATACCCAAAGAGTTCGAATCCAACGGGCACGTTAGATTTTTCAGGGTTAAATTCAGAAAAGACAATACTGGAAATAGAAATAGCACCAGAACTAGCTGCTAACAGTCAATATAGAGTTTTATTATATTACAAGGGATACGAAACGTATATGATAAAAGATGGTTTTATTTCAAAACGATATTAAAAAAAACATAACATAAAAGTAGATGAGTGGGTTGATACATTTAAACTCATCGGGTCACATTAACAAATGGATTACAGGGAAACCGGATTTTTCATATTATCTGTCCATGTTTAAAAGATATACAGATTTTTCATTCGAGTTGATCGAAAGGCCATTTTCAGGTTTAAAATCTTTTGGTAGTATAATTACATGTGATATACCTACTGATGAAGGAGATTTAGTTACGAACATCACTCTTTCAGTGGAACTTACATCAGATTTATCAGAGACGGAACTACTAAATGTTTATACATTTAATGCAGGTGCGCGTCTCATTGAATATGCCGAATTGATTATAGGTGGTCAAATTATAGAAAAAATTACGGGTGATTATATACAAATACACCAGATATTATATAATTCACCTGTATCCACTANAAATACCGATTTATCAATTCTAACTGGACATAATAACTTACCAAATTTTGGACTTTATAATACAAATGTTAAATTTTTGATTGATTTACCATTCTTTTTTTATAGAAATTCACAATTAAGTGTACCGATATGTGCATTAAACAAACATAATCTACAATTAAGAATTAAATTGGCAGAAAAAAAAGATATCTACNTGTCATACACGGAAGAGTTATCAGATCCCAAAAAAATTGAAAANATATCATTATTAGTAAGATATGGTTTTTTATCTAAACCAGAAATTGATTTTATGAGATCAACACAGTTAAACTATATTATAACACAGTTACAATATAGCAACATTATCATAAAACATAATGACGAAAATAAAACTAAGCGAATGTTATTAAATTTTAAACATCCGATCAAAGAGTTGTATTTTTTTAATAAGAGAAGACCCGAACCGGGTAAAGTTTTTAATAGCAAAGTTTTAGGTGACATTCCCATAAAACGCGCAACACTTAAAATCAATGGTGAAACCTTATTTGAAGAAGATGGATTATATCTAGAATATTTGCAACCATATTTTAACCACACAGGTTTAGCCAGATATAGAGTATTCGTACCAAAACTATATATGTACTCATTCGCGTTAGATCCAGAAAACCCGGAACCCACGGGACAATTAAACATGAGTCGTATAATACATAAAGAACTTACAATAGAGTTTGACATCACAAACGCCGAACTATGGACATTGGAAGATGATTCTTCACTTGAAATATATGGTCTTAATTACAATATTGTAACATTTCAAAATGGATTATGTGGCTTAAAATATTCATAATATAAAGTATAAATGGCTGGTCGTTTACAACTGAACACAGTCGGTAATGACATCATATTTCCTTATGATGAACCACAATTTTCACATTTTTCACAAATATTTAATAAACANACCAATTTTGCTCGGAAGAATTTTCATATAAAATACGATAATATATTTAAATTTGGTGGTCTTACCACAATCAATGTACCACAAAATTCAGGTGATCTTTTAAATAAAGTTATACTCAAGGTCACTTTGCCACAAATTCCGAGTATACCAGGTGGNTACGANCCNGACGGTAATTACAGTCCAAATCATAATGAAAATAATGTGTACCAATTTCAACCAGTTAGGATTTGCTATCAGGAATCAGTTGGTCATGCTCTCATAGAGTACATCGATTTAAAAATAGGAAATCAAATAATTGAAAGAATAACGGGTGAAACGTTACAAATACATAGTGAAATATCCGACGATTCCGGTAAACAAATAATACACAATAAACTTATAAATAAATTTCCCGATCCATCGCGACGTGATGCGTGCAGTTCAGTGCCAGTTGCATTGAATAACGACCCGGATAACAGCGACANTGNTTACGNTATAGATGATAATGAACTTGCGGGTTTTACAGGGGATTTGGAAATGATGTTTAACATACCATTTTATTTTTCTAAAAATCCAAAATTATATTTACCTATCTGTTCTATATATAAACAAGAAATATCTTTTGATATTAAATTTAGAAATTTTGAAGATATTATTGTCGAATATATAAAACCAAATTTTTATAGCGCAACATGGGGTGTACCTTGGTTTACTNTTGGTGTTAATGAAGTTAACAATGATTTAAAAAAATATTTGAAAGATATTGAAATTAAAGATGGTGATTTTATTATTGAACAAACCTTTTTAGATAATATAGAAAAAATTAGGTTAAAAAATCGTAAAACTGATTATTTGATGACTGAAACACAATTACAATCATTTGACATGAATGAAGAAATGGGAAAAGTACCAGAAAAACAATTTAACCTAAGTTTTAAAAATCCAGTCATAGAATTATATTTTGTAATCCAAAGAAAAAATGGTACGGATATCGGTACAAATAATACACCACTTCCTAGAACAAACCTTGTAATTAAAGGTTCTACATATGTTACACATTTTGATTATGACAATAGTTCAGATGAACATGTAGAACACCAAGATATTGGTGATTATGACTCAACATCTACAGAAAGACCTTTAGCACACAGTGGAACGTGGGATAATTTAGAATATTTAACACTTACCCTAGATGGTAATGATGTTATAACACGTGAAATTGGTGACTACTTAATGTTAGGAACATCCCAATTTAATCTACATCACAAACGAACGCCTCAAAGTAGAAGATTTTATATGTACAGTTTTGCTTTAAA
>PABN01000087.1 GCA_002699555.1 Dehalococcoidia bacterium | reverse complement strand
GGTTTCTGTAAGTGAAACCGCCCGATCTGCACCTCCTACTAAAGCAACTGTAGGTGCAAGTAGCCCATTATCAGGACCTACTAAAACTGACTCTCCGCCACCAACCTCAACTGCAACAGCCCGTCGTTGTGTTCCTACACCTGGGTCAACAACTGCCAAAACAACACCTGGTGACAAATATTGAGCACTGCGTGCAAGAGCAAGTCCACCTGAACGTATGTCATAATGTGGAATCCCATGGGTGACGTCTATTACCTTTGCAAAAGGAGCAATTGAGTTGATTACAGAATGAACTACTCCCACAAACTCATCAGTTGTCCCAAAATCTGACAAAAATGAAATAGTTTCGTATTTTTTACCTTTAGTCATTCATCACCAAGCTGCAAAGAACGTTCAGTCGCGGCAAAAACTGCTCTTCTGATAGTGTCACGAAAACTGGCGTTTTCGAAAACTTCTATAGCGGCTGCAGTGGTACCCCCCTTAGAAGTAACTTTTTGTCTTAAAGCTTCAGCAGGATCATCCGATTCATATAAAAGCGCTGCCGCACCTAAAAGGGTTTGTTCGACAAGGGATTGTGACTCATCTTTTGATAATCCAACTTCACATCCCGCATCAATTAATGCTTCAGCTAAGAAAAACAAGTAAGCAGGACCAGAACCTGAAATACCTGTGACTGCATCTAGTTGACTTTCTTCGACAACCATTGCTGAACCAACGGCTGAAAGTATCTCAACAGCCCAAACCAGATCTTCATCAGTAGCACTTGAACCGGCAGCTACACCTGCAGAACCCTTCCCAATTAGAGCGGGGGTATTGGGCATAGCTCTTAAAACTCTTACTTTTTCGCCCAAAATTTTTTCCATCGAAGAAACTTTCACTCCTGCAGCTATAGAAAGAACTCTGGATGGATTTAATTTTGACAAAATTTCTAATACTTCTGGAACCTTGTCTGGTTTTACAGCAACCAAGGAGTCCAACTCTGATAATGGTTCTTCTGAAATCGAAATACCAGGAATTGTTACAGCTAAATAGTCTCTGCGTTCAGACACTGGTTCCACAACATGCAGTTCGTCTTCAGATGCCCAATTATTTTTAAGCAATCCACGCAACAAAGCTTCACCCATGTTGCCACCGCCAATAATTTGTAATCGGAAACTCATCCGTTGAATCTACCAGTTTGACGGCCTTCTGAAGAAACAATAAGTGTTCGAGTGATACTTGCTAAACCTGAAATAACCATCATTGCTATACCTGCAGAAATAAGTACCGAAGAAGTAGAAAGTCCCATTAAGGCAAGAGAAACCGATACTGGTCCCACTGTTTGTCCCAAACGGGCGGCCCCTGTCCACATTGCTAACAATGCCCCACGAAGTTGTTCAGGAGCATTTTCTGCCACTAAATCTTGAAGAGTTGGAATCATCAAACCTTCGGATAAACCATAAATCATGGTTGCTAGTACAAGGACAGGTAATGACCCAAAACCCATCATGAGAAAAGCAATGCCCCAAATCAGTAAAGAAGCATAAATAATTATTCCACCTTGGACTCGCTTTCTAACTCTTGCAACTGCCAATGCAGATGAAGCCGCCACAATAGCTGGAGCTGAGGCGACTAAACCTCTTCCAGTGGGAAGTAGCCCAAACTCACGTTCAAGATGAACTGGCAAAAGGGATTGAAATAATCCAAAAATTGCCATAAACAAAATCATTACGATTACAAGGTTCGTGGCTATAGCCGGTTTAACAACCTCTGAAAGCGCACCAGAAATTTGATCCCTAACTGATCCATTCATGCCTGATTGATGATCCTCTAAATTTTTTGAAACAGAGCAAGCAACTACTAAAGGAGCTAAAAAAGCCAAGAAAGTCCAACGCCAGCCTATTAGATCGGTGATTGCCCCCCCAAGCACAGGATAGACCGCTACTGAAATTGTTATAGCAGCAGCATTTTGTCCTATTAAACGAGCTCTGTCTAAACCCACCCAATTGTCGCTAATGATCACTACAACTAGATTTATTAATCCTGCGCTTCCTAAACCTTGAAAAATTCTTATAAGTAAAAACCAAAACAAAGAAGGACTTAAACCTACTAACAGACCGAAAACTCCATAAATCACAAGACATGGTATTAGTACTTTTTTTCGACCAAATCGGTCTGCCAAAAAGCCTATTAAAGGCGCCACAACTATCCCCGGAACTGAACCAGCAGCGATCAAAAGACCTGCTAGATTCTCTGACTCTCCAAGAGATCTTAAAATCTCAGGAGTTGAGCTGACGAAAATAGAATTGTGTAAAAGACCCACAGCCGTAACAGAAAAAACCAAAACTTTTGATGGAAGTCGATTAACTTCGAAATCAGATTTCACTTATTTTCTTTTTTTATGTCAGCAAATTTGGATGCAAAACCAATTTTAAGAAGGGGTTTGAAATTTTGTTCCACTGCCATCCATAAAGTCCCCAGAATGCGATCAAGTTCGTTTGGCTCTACCGTGCTTGCTGGAATCGCCCCTATTAAAAAAACAGCATCTTCTTCCCCTAAACAAAATGTTGCACCTACAATTTTTCTATTCCTAATAAGGATATTTTCAAAAAATAATTCCTTATTCTCATCAGGAGCGGGCATCACATAGGTTTCATAATGCAACATTCTTTGCCGGAGCATAAAACGCAAAGTAAATGTGTCTTTTTCTTCACCTAAAACTCTGATAAACCATCTTGCTTCACCAGCCGGCTCATCAGAATCTCTTTCGAAAGCAGCAAACAAAGGATTTTCTTTTAAAGATAGGTCAAGCCATCTTTCTATTTCCTTTTCAAGATTTTCAAGCTCAATTTCTGTTAATAGTCGAGCGACTTGACTATCCGGCACTATGCGCAATCAACTAAAGATCGAGACTGTAAATCTAAACAAATCCGTCGAAGTCGTGCAGCAGTAACCGACCAAGTAAATGATTTAGATTTATTGACTGCTTGTATAGACATCTCTTTAGCTTTTTCCGTGTCACTAATAATTTTGTATACATGATCCGCATAAGAGCAAGGGTCGCGATCATCGATCAAATAACCAGATAAACCGTCTTCAACAATGGTCTGCAATCCACCAACTTTAGAAGCTACAACTGGCACACCAGAGGCAGCAGCTTCTAAAGCTACAAGACCAAATGATTCAGATCTGCTTGGCATTAGTACAACATCAGCAGCTCGGTACCAATCGACTAATTTTTCATGAGACTGGGGTTCAACAAATAAAACTCTATTTTTTAAACCTAGTTCTTCTACCATTTGCCTGATCCGTCTTTCTTCAGTTGGCCCGTCTGGGCCACTGGAACTGCCAATCAAAACCAGTTGGGCATCTCTATGCCCCAGCTCAGATAACGTAGAGATTGCTAGATCCACTCCTTTCAAAGGTTGAATGCGCCCAACAAAAAGAAGTGTTGGTTGTTCTCTCAAATTTAGAAGTTGACGTGCTTCTTTTTTTGATGCAGGACTAAAAATCGAATGGTCTACGCCAGGTGGGACAATTTCTATACGCGAAGGGTCAGCGCCGTAGAGAGTGTCTAGCTGCTCCATTTCAAAAGAACTGTTCGACAAAATTACGTCTGAACAACCTATTAATTCAGTCTCTATTTTTACGCGTTGTTCATACCCATGACTCCTGTCACCTGAGGCAGCTTTAACTCGAGCGAGTGTATGAAACGTAGTTATTAAAGGCAGCTGAAGACTATGTTTTAACTGATGAGCAGCGGCACCTGAAAGCCAATAATTTGCTAGCAGAGCATCATGCTGATCTTCATTAACTAGAAAATCTTCTACACCATTCTTAAAGTCATTAATTACTAAGAACAAATCTTCTTTACTTAAAGAAAAATCTCCAGCATTAATTTGAACAACTTTTAGTCCATTACCAAATGTCATAACTTGTGGTGTCTCGCTATCAACTCTCCTAGTGAAAACAGTTGAACTGATTCCGGCTTGTTCAAGTGCTGAAGAAACTTCACGGACATACACATTCATGCCTCCACCGTCACCAACACCTGGTTGGGCCAAGGGCGAGGTATGCATTGAAAGTACAGCTAACTTACGCACGTTCAACCTCCTGAAACAGGCGGTAGTAGTGCTATCTCATCATGATCACTTACAGGAGTGTTTGTTTCAGTTGGATTTCCGTTTAACCAAATTCGACAATTCTTTGCCATATCAGTGAACTCAGCTCCATATCGTTGAGAAGCTTCTTCAACTACATCAGATACTGTTTCCCCTGACAAAATAACTGAACCTGTTCCAGCCACTTGCTTTATTGATGCGAAAAGACGAAGAACTGCCATAAAAGTAGTCTACGGAAAGTATTAGCTGAGTCCGAATAGAAGTTGAAATAGATACCGTCAAATTATGACTAAGTTGTTAATTGTCCGTCATGGTCAGTCTGAATGGAATGCTCTCGGTCGTTGGCAAGGACAGGCTGACCCTCCTTTAACAGATGTGGGAGAAAATCAAGCAAAAAAAGCCACTAAAAAACTTGGTTTGTTTGACTCAATCGTGGCATCACCTCTTCAAAGAGCAAAAAATACTGCTGTCATAATTTCAGAAATAACAGGGATTGGTCCAGTAGCTACTGAAGATGGCCTGATGGAAAGAGACGCAGGTCCTTGGCAAGGTCTTACACGTAGTGAAATTGAAAAAGGTTGGCCAGGGTTTTTAGATTCTGGACAACGCCCAGACGGTTATGAGACTAATTCAGACATTTTGCTGAGAATCTTTGAAGCTTTAAAGAAAATCTCTAACAATTCAAAAGAGTCAGATTCGGTTCTTATTATTTCTCATGCTGGAATAGTTCATGCTTTAGAAAACCTTCACAACAAACCTTCAATGAAAGTTCCAAATCTTGGTGGCCGTTGGTTGGAACTTGTTGACGATGAGTTTGAAATGGGTAAAAGAGTTTCATTGATAACTGAAGACCCAACACCTGATCTTTTGTAATTAGGTTTGTTAAACCTAAACACTACGTTTCAGTAATCTCAGCTTTTACCGTTTCGTATGCTTGAAAATCTTCTTGGTCGATCTTCTCCATTGCTGTTTCTATAAGAGCTAGTTCATCTTCTAGTTTCTTTAATTCCAAATCTTCTTCATCAGCTGGATTATGTGTTTCGTTGGAAATTGGATCATCCATGAATACAGACTACTTGAATCTGCTAGGGCAGAGGCCCAAGTACTTTATCTAAATAAGGATTTGAAAAAATTCCTAAAGGATCCATCAACCCCCTTACATTTTGAAATGTTTCCCATTGGGGGTAAATCTTTGAAAGAGTTTCATGATTTTGAAAATGAAGTTTCCCCCAGTGAGGGCGTCCGTCATAGTCGGCCATTATTTTCTCCACACCCTGAAAGTATTTGTCAAACGACGTATTTCGAAATACGTGGACGGCTATAAATGCAGAGTCCCTGTCACTCGCAGTAGACATTGGTATTGAATCTTTTCCGAGCACTCGGTACTCAACTGGAAAACTTATGTAATGGTCTAAATCTCCTATTAATTGAACGACTCTTTGAAACGCTTCTATACCTGACTCAACGGGAACTGCGTATTCCATTTCATAAAATCTGACCCTTCGCGGACTAGCAAAAACCTCATAACTTGTTGTTATGTACTCTGCCCTGCCGTTTTCTCCAGCAACCATGGAGTTAAGTTTTGGAACTAATGGAGGGGCAATCTTGCCTAAATGATTCATCGCTCCGAAAAGAAAGTTTTGTTTTATTTCTTCGTTCTTAAATCGATTCCAACGCCTTTTTAATGCATGTCTTTTGTTTCTTGGCCGTAGAGGTTCTTCGAGAGTTCTGGTATTCCTTTTGAGTAGAGCTTTGTCAGTATTGGGCATCCAGAAAAACTCTATGTGGTCAGTCGTTGTAGACCAGTGGTCAAAATTATTTGTTACTTCTCCTATTGGTAAAATTTCTTCTACTGCATGAAGATTGAATGCCTCTACGCATTGAATAGTGACCTCCGTGATTACTCCTAAAGCACCTAAACCCACTCTTGCTGCATGGAGTATCTCTGAATTTTGTTGCGTGTCACACTCGACAACTGAGCCCTCACCATCAACAATTCTCATACCGCAAACTGCTTCTGCAATAGTTTTAAACTCCAAACCAGTTCCATGAGTTGAAGTAGAAATCGCTCCCGAAATTGACTGGTAAACAATGTCACCTAAATTTGGTAGAGCCAATCCAGATCTTTGCAATATTGGATTAAGATCACAAAGTTTTATTCCTGCACCGACACGTACTGTGGAATTTTCAAAATCGACGTCTCTAATGTCAACTATTTCATCAAGGCTAATTAAAACTTCATCTGTAACTGCTATTCCCGTAAATGAATGTCCTGAACCGACAACTTTTACTTTTAACCCACGTTTTTTTGCTTCTTTAACTATGTCTACGACTTCTTGTTCATTCCTAGGTTTCTTAATACTCAAAGGGTTGCTCGTCTGATTTCCAGCCCAATTACTCCATGTATTTGATGATCGAGTCTTCAAACGTTTACCATCCTCGCAAATCAATTTTTAATTTTTCTATTACTTCTGTATCTAAACTTTCTTCAATTTCTTCTACAAGATAAATATTTTCATGTTTTGAAATGGTCGGATCAATATGAGAAGGTCGTAGACCAACTTTTTGTCCAACTGACCAAGAACCATTAGTGATAGTTGTGTGTTCATCAGAGCAGAAAAGGACTTCACCGTTTCCTAATAATTGCGGATTCCCACTATCAACTGATAATGCTTTCAATCCTCCATCTAAAACTGCATAACCAGACCTGCTTGTTGATATCACTGTGGTTAATAAAAGCAATCCTTCTTGAAAAGGAAGGTCGAGTTTAGAATAGTCTCCATCCATTAGAACATAACTGCCAGCTTGGAGTTCTGTCACAGCTTGGTTGCATTCCCATGTTCCTGTTCCGCCACCAGAAATTACATCTCCTCCGACATTTTCGTGAGCAAAAATTAATTGTTCCATGGATTCGTGAGTTTTTTCAGTACGTCTATCAACATTAGGGTCATGCATCAAATGTCCTTCGTATCCCATTACCCCTCTTACTTCCAGTCCTGAAACTTTTGCTTTTTCTGAAAGAAAACCTGCTTCATCTGGGCTGCATCCACATCTTTGGAGACCAACATTTACATCTATTAATACTTCTTTCACACCTGCCGATACAGCAGCTGCAATAGTTTCCAATGAATCGACCGCAATTGTTATTCGACATTTTTCGTTCAAGAGTAGATTCCCGATTCTTCTAGCATCAAGTGTTTCGTTTGCTAAAAGAAGATCGTTTCCAAGACCGGCTTTTACCATTCCTTCTAATTCACGAATTGTTGCGCAACAAAAAGTCTCGTGTCCGGCTTCAACAAGTTTTTTTGCTATTGCTGTTGATTTAAAAGCCTTTACATGCGGTCGAAGTGCTCGTCCGGGCCTCTTGGAGGACATAGTAGCGATGTTCGCATCAAGAATTTTTGAATCTGCAATTAGAGCAGGAGTTGTAAGATCGCTTGTTTTCATTTTTTAAATTGAATCAAAAACTTTGTTTATTGAAGATGTCACGATCATTGTATAAGTATCACTTATAGCTGTTTCTCTGTATTTTTTTTGAGCTTCTAAACGCGCAGGATCCATGACTACCTTCTTGAAAGCTTCACGGCTTGGAAAAGTATTAAAACGAACCTGACTCCACTTTCTTCCATCACCTATAATCGTGCCTTCTACTTGAAACCATCCATCGATACGAACGCCATTTGGTATTGCACTCTCTCCAGCTATTGAAGAGTAGCTTTCCATGTTTTCGATATATTCATTTAAATTAAGAACATGGACGACTGTTATGGGACCGTCATTTTCACTAGGTGGACTTTCTACTTCTTCCCAATTTGCCTTTGAATAAGTTGGCGTTTCTAAAGGTACGCAACCCATAACAATCGTTTCTTGCATGCCAGCTTCTTTGTGTACATGTTTTTCCTGGAAATCTTTTCGAGAAGACATTTCTAAAAATGACCGTCTGGTTGGATATTTCACTACGGCTATTCGGTCCCATTTTGGATTATCTCCAATTAGTTGTGTTTCCACATTCCCAAAGAAAACTATTTCTGCTCCTATATCTGACAGTACATCTGTTGGGGCATAAAGATCATCAGCTTCCTGGCCGCTGATGGTCGATTTTCGACCATCAGCATAATTCGCAACATCGCGATATTTCATTAGATTGACCATCCAAATAGGACCATCTTTTTCAACAGGAACAGAAAACATCTCAGCTGCGTATTCAGTATCTATATTGCCATACCCCGAGTTTGAAGTATCCATCTGATTCATACTGGAACCGTAGTTGAAAAAATAGTTTCTTTATTGATCGGGCTTGTTTCTCATTACAGGGCAGAATATCTAAATGCCTGTTAAGAGATCGCAAGTCAGTGTGGTTTGTTTTCTTGCTTTTATGAATGGTCTCGCGGCGTTTGGAATTGATTCATCACTACCAGCTTTTGATGAGATAAGACCGGATATAGGGCTCTCAGACGGATCCAATCAGATTTCACTGATAGTTACTGTGTACATTATTGGTGTTTCTCTTGGTCAGATTATTTTGGGACCTTTTACTGATCGTTTTGGGCGTATTCCTTCTTTAAAATTTGGTCTAACGCTTTACATGTTTGGAGCTCTTGGGTCGCTACTATCTCAAAATTTGATCACAATCCTCATCTTTAGGTTCATTTGGGGTTTGGGTTCGGGTATTCCAGCAAGTATGAGAACAACTATTGCACGTGATTTGTATTCGGGTGATGAGATGGCGAAAGTAATGTCAAAAATTATGGCTGTATTTCTATTGGGACCAATAATCACACCACTGGTTTCAGAAGGTTTTCTATCTTTTACAAGTTGGAGAGTGGTTTATTTATTGGGAATTGTTTTAGCAGGTATAGGTATTTTGTCGAGTGTTTGGTTTGGTGAAACCTTACCTTCGACCAAAAAGAGAAATTTGGACTGGAAAATGACCTCAAAGTCTTTTAAAACAATTTTCTCTACACGATTGACTATTGGTTATGTTTTAGCTGTCACATTTGGACAAGGGGCTTTCGTTATTTGGTTGAGTAGTTCACAACCAATTTTTGATCTTATATACGGAAGAGCAAATCAGTTTGCTGTGATTTTTAGCATTCTTGGAATTCCGATGGCAATAGCATTTTTTGCGAGCAACTATTTTATTTCACTGTTCGGAGCCAAGCGTGTAGCCATATTTAGTGTTGTTCTCTCTGTTTTATCCAACGCAGTTTCTTTACTTCTTGCTTTAGGTGATGGAGTGCCAAATTTTTGGATTTGGCTTATTTTGATCGGCTCGTCGAATATTTTTTTAAGCCTTCTAACGCCCATAGGTTTATCTCTTGCTTTAGAGCCAATGGGTGATTTCGCAGGAACCGCTTCTGGGGTAGCCGGAGCCATTTCCCTCGGAGGAGCTGGTCTGTTGGCCGCGATTTTCTCATCACAAATAAATTACACAGTGACGCCTTTGGCATTTGGCTATCTGTTGTACTCAATCATTTCGTTGTTATTGATTTTTTATGCTGAATCAGGGCGGAAAACAATTTCAGAAATAAGCCCTGTGACTTAAGTCCAAACTTAAAACTTTTAAAGCCTGTCAAATAACATTTATTTGTAACTAATCACTTAGGCACTTAAGCACTTAGGACAATTGTGACTAACGATAATGGAACTGAATTAATAGCAGTTACCGGTGCAACCGGATATGTCGGTGGAAGATTAATTCCTCGCCTTCTTAAAACTGGATACAGAGTTAGATGCATCGTTAGGAATTCTAAAGCTCTCGATGACAGACCTTGGCGATCTCAAGTTGAAGTTTTTACTTGTGATTTAAATATTGAAGATCAAGTTATTGAAGCGCTTAGAGGAGTGGACAGAGCATACTATTTGGTCCATTCAATGGCAGTTTCATCTAATTTTGAGGATTTAGAAGCTTCAATGGCTAAAACTTTCATTGCTGCTACAGAAGTTAACCAAATAAAACAGATTATATATCTAGGTGGTCTTGGAGAAGAAAAAGGTAATCTGTCACGACATTTAACTAGTCGTCAGAAAGTCGGCGAGATTTTAGCAAGTGGAATTACACCTGTAACTGAACTAAGAGCAGCAATAATTATTGGATCGGGAAGCGCTTCATTTGAAATGCTCAGATCACTGGTTGAGATACTCCCGGTCATGATAGTTCCAAAATGGGTAACCAAAACTCGTTGCCAACCTGTAGCAATAAGTGATGTTTTGTTCTATTTAGTGTCTGTTCTGGGAAGTGAAAAATCTCTTGGAAAAGTTTTTGATGTAGGTGGTCCTGATGTTTTGACCTATAAGGAAATGATGCATACCTATGCAGAGGTAGCAGGTCTCAAAAAGCGAATAATTGTTCCCGTTCCTGTTTTGACCCCTCGACTCTCTTCTCACTGGGTAAATTTGACAAGCCCCCTGCCTATTCGTCTAGCCCGTGCACTAATTGATTCACTTACCTCGGATGTTGTTATAGGCAGCAATCCTATTTCAGCTGCCTTTGACCATGAGCCGGATAACTTGCATAATTCAATTGGTCGTGCCTTAACTAGAGTGCAAGATCTTCAAATTCCTACACGATGGTCAGATCCTGGCAAAGTCCAAATAGCTGAATTGCCAGAACTAAGTGATCCGGATTGGTCTGGAGGTAGAGTTCTGTTTGATTCGCGAAAACAAAATTCAACAGCGTCAAGTGATCAAGTAATGTCAACTATTAGAACTATTGGTGGCGATACTGGTTGGTTTACCTTTAACCGGTTATGGGCTGTTCGTGGCTTCATAGACAAAATGGTGGGCGGTGTTGGTCTAAGACGAGGCAGAAGACACCCTACTGAACTCCGCGTTGGTGACCCAGTTGATTTTTTTACTGTTGTAAAAGTTGACAGTAATTCACTACTGCTAAGAGCAGAAATGCTTATCCCAGGTCACGCGTGGTTGGGGTGGTCGGTAACAGATTTAGAAAAGGGCTGTTTAGTTGAACAAAGAGCACAGTTTGTTCCACGTGGCGTAATAGGAAGGCTTTATTGGTTTGCACTCTTAATCCCTCATTCATTAATTTTTAGATCGATGCTTTCAAAAATTATTGCCGGAGCAGAAATAGACTTGAATTCATGACTACTAAAAATTCAATTTTTGCAATTGCCGTAAGTTTGGTTGCTGCATTGTTAATAATCCTCGCAGGTAGCAGTAACGGAGTTGACGCGTCTGGTATCCGTCTTTTTGCAATATGTGGACTTATTGCTTTCGGAATTCAATGGATTTGTTTTATACCGTCTTGGTTCTTACATTCAGAACGTTTCTTCGATCTTGTTGGTTCAGCAACTTATCTGACTGTTACTGTGGTCGCACTTCTAGCAGTCCCTGAGATTGATACTAGATCTGTTCTTTTGGGTCTGATGATTTGTTTATGGGGCTTGCGCTTAGGAACTTTCCTTTTTGCTCGTGTACAGGCAGTAGGACATGATGCCCGCTTCAATTTAATAAAACATAAATTCGCATGGTTTTTAATGAGTTGGACTGTTCAAGGTCTTTGGGTTTTACTCACCTCTTCAGCCGCTTTAGCAGCAATTACTGCTAGCGAACGCAATGACTTTGGAATTATTGGAATTATTGGAATTATTCTCTGGTTAACCGGTTTTGTTATTGAAATTATCGCCGATGAACAAAAGAGAAGATTTAAAATGGATCCCTCAAACCAAAACTCGTTCATTACTGAGGGAATATGGGGTTGGTCACAACATCCGAACTATTTTGGAGAAATTGTCTTATGGATAGGAATTTCTCTCGTAGCGCTTCCTGGTCTATCAAGTTGGCAGCACTTCACCCTTATTTCACCTGTTTTTGTGTTTCTCCTCCTAACACGGATCAGCGGAATACCAATGCTCGATTCAGCTGCTAGAAAACGATGGGGAGATGACCCTAGATTTCTGGAATACAAAGAAGCAACACCTGTTCTAATCCCAAGACCACCTAAATAATTTTGATCCACGAACGGTAGAAATTTTGACTGCACTTTCATCTCCTGAGTTTGTGGTTGTTGGAGCAGGAATTGCTGGGTTAACAGCTGCAAAAATTTTAAGTGAAAATAATAAAGAAGTTTTACTGGTCGAAAAATCTAATTCGGTGGGTGGACGTGTGAAAACCGATATGTATGAGGGTTTTCTACTTGATCACGGTTTTCAAGTTCTATTAACCGCTTACCCCGAAGTTCATAATCAACTAGACCTTTCTTCTTTAAACCTGAAAACTTTTGAACCTGGGGCGACAATTTTCAAAAACGGAACATTTTCACTAATTGGTGACCCGTTTAGAAATTTCTCATCAATAGCTCCAACCATATTTACAAGAACAATAACATTTACCGACAAAATAAAACTGCTGCAATTGAGATACGAATTAATGAAAGAGAAAAACTTCTACACCAATAGAAAAGATGATCAACGAATTATTGAAACTTTAGGCAAATTTGGATTCTCCACNAAAGCCATTGACAGCTTTTTTAAACCTCTGATCGGTGGAATTCAATTAGATCCCGAACTCAATGGTTCTGCAAGACTTTCTCTACTGATACTGAAAATGTTATTTCTTGGAGATGCAGCAGTCCCTGAAAGAGGAATGGGTGCAATTAGTCAGCAGCTTTTAAGAAAAGTAGGAGAAAACAATGTTCTCCTCAATGCATCGGTTGAAAAAATCGAAGGTAAGAAAATTTTTATTTCAGAAGGAGAATCCTTTTCGCCTTCTAATTTGATAATTGCTACAGAAAACCCTGCAGCAGCAAAATTATTTGGTAATGAAATCACCCCTTCCAAGTCTGTATCATGTGTTTATTTTTCGGCTCCAGAAGCACCGACTGAATCCAGAGCAATTCTTCTTGATGGAGAAAACGGAGGTCCAGGGCTCAACGTGGCAATCATGACAAATGTTTCTTCTTCATATTCTTCTACAAATGAAGCTTTGATCGCTGTAGCAATACCTGGACAACTTGTGTGTGATTCAACTGAACCTGTCGTCACACAAATGAAAAAATGGTTCGGTGACATGGTCGATGATTGGAAGCACCTAAAGACTTTTTCAATCGAACATGGTCAACCCGCTTTACGACCTAAGGATTCATTTAGAAAAGAAATAAAAATTAGTGATGGAGTTTTCATGTGCGGAGATCATAGAGATACACCATCAATCCAGGGAGCCATGGTGTCAGGTAGAAGAACAGCTGAACTTTGTTTAAAGCAACAAATTTAAGGTGCTAATCCAGCACTGGAAAGTATCCGATTTACAGACATCACTATCGTTCTTCGTTCATCACCTCGATCTTTTGGCTGTTGATATCTCACGGAGTATCTTTCGATTGCATCTGTGCAGATAACCGAATCATTCGTAACTGAACACTTACCTTCAAATGTCACCCACCGGCCACCATCTACCTGAGAAATTGTTCCATCAAGACTCCCCTTTTCAAGAAGGCGAGATTTCAGACTCCCTGACCAAGTGATTATCTTTACAGTTTTTTCATCATCGTCCCACATGAATCCAACAGGGGTTGAATGTGGCTTCCCATCGTTTCTTACTAAAGTCAAGATCGCTAAATGTCTTTCGCTAAGAAAATCATTAAGTGAGGGGGCTATTTCTTGCGGAGAAAAGATTGCCATAAGTTAAACCTTTCTAAATCAACGACTACCAGAATACTTTGACTTATAAATCGAAATTGCTTCATGATGGTCGACAATGGGTTTCGGATATTTTTTCTCTAACCGAATTTCACTGTTGGGTTCATGTATTTCTTTTGAATCGACATCTTTTAATTCCAGAACCCACCTACGGATGTAATTTCCATCCTTGTCGAATTTTTCACTCTGACGAGTCGGATTGAAAATCCGATTAGGGTTGCTGTCTGTCCCTGTTCCAGCAACCCATTGCCAATTCAATTGATTGGAAGCTATNTCACCATCGACCAAATAATTCATGAAATGCCCTGCCCCGTGCCGCCAATCTATGTGTAAGTCCTTTGTGAGAAAAGATGCAACAACCATTCTTACCCTATTGTGCATAAAACCTTCAGATAATAATTGCCGCATACCTGCATCAACTATTGGAAAGCCAGTTTGACCTTCTTTCCATAGGTTTAATGCTTCAAAATCTTGGTTCCATTTGTATTTCCGGTCTCGATAATCATTGTGCGAAACATCTGGTCTCTGATCCAAAATTTGAAGATAAAAGTCACGCCAACACAATTGCCTAACAAAAGCATCGCCACCCAACTTCAATGCTTGTAGCGCTACCTCTAAAGGAGAAATACAACCTAGATGCAAATAAGGGGAAAGACGCGATGTCCGATCAGCTCCTATATCATCGCGCCCTTTTTCATAATCATTTAGTTCCTTTGCCATCCAATCTTTTAATCTTACGATTCCTTCGCTTTCACCACCTTTTAACAAATCTGGTGAAAAGTTTTTTCTTTTAAGTTCTTCAAAAATTTCAATACCATTTTTTTCTATTGGGATACTTTTAATTGACTCTGGTACTCCTAGAGGCTTTCTCCAAGTAGCTGTAGACCATCGACGATAATAAGGTGTAAAAATTTTGTATTCACTACCATCTGTCGGAGTCACAAAACCAGGTTCTAGTACAGAAACCCCTTGATGTTGGAATACTTTGAATCCATTTAAATCTCCAGCTTTACTAAGTGCTTCTTGACGTTTTTTTGCTACAAGGCTGAAATCAGCCGACATGTGAATATGTTCTGCATTGATCTCTTTTGCCAACTTTGTGACCTCTTCAACCCAGTTGCCCCTACGAAAAATAAGATCCAAACCAAATTTATTTAAAGACATTTCGAGATCTTTTAAAGAATCAATCAGAAATCCCATTCGATTAGAACTCAGATTTTTGTTTTCAATGATTGCATCATCAAAAACAAAAAGGGCGCATAATGGTCTTTTTGTTGCAACTGCTTCGACAAGAGCTGGATTATCACGAATCCGTAGGTCTCTTGTAAAAACTATGATTACTGGTTTGCTCACTTAAGAACAACAATTTCCGAATCGCTTACGATTTTTCGCAACCAAGGCATAAACGCCAGTAGCAGCAAAAGAGAATGGGGGTGTCAAAATAATGAAACCCAAGATCATCCAACTAAATCCCATTCGTTTTAAAATTTCTGCAATCGCAAAAACTCCTTTAATTTTTTTCTGGTCAGACTGTATTAGCCATATATATTTATCGAAATCTTTTCGACTGAGTCCATAATTTTCAGGTTCTATCGATTCAGAATCAATAAATTTTAAATCTTTTACCGTCTTTTCTGAAGCCCATGAAGCAAGACTTTGACACAGACCACAACCACCATCATAAATAACTGTATTTTGAATACTTTTTGAAGATTCTGTGTATCGCATATTTTCCTATGAGATTTCCTCGACCACAGATCTGACAGGTAAACGTTCAATTGCTTCATTTCTACGGTTTTGTAAAGCACTCCAAGTTAAAGTTCTTTCACTGTTTCGGATACCTGCAACTCTTCTNANTGACTGATCTGAAATATCATCAGTTGTTACTGAAAAACCNACTTCNGTAGCNACTCNGACNCCATTNCNAGTGAAAAAACNTGATGAAATTTTTTCNAACTCTTCAAGTANGTCCATTTCNGGNCTGAAGATNTTGNATTACNGAAGAAAGNTAAGCAAANTTTTTNACNAAAAGCATTAGTTCTTTAGGNATNCNAGCTCCGTGNGTTAAAAGGTCTTTAACNANNAGNCGNATCTCTNCNACAAATTCTTCTTCACTCATTTCTANNGGATCNAAATCGTCNCGTTCTAATTTNAAATCTTTNATNANCGTTTNNATATCAGAATCANNNGGAAANGCNCCAAGGTCACGTAAGCCNGAAATNTGNGCTTCTNCATCNCCNGTCATNANACCTACNACNTANCGAAGAAAAGCANTNCTNCGTTCACCATTNAANCTNCCAGTNATNCCNAAATCNACAAGNCCTATTNNTTTNNCNTGNTNTANAAATACNTTNCCNGCATGAAAATCNCCATGNAANATTCCNTGNATNACNGCNCCTTCTANTAANCCATCAACCATTTGNCGGAAAACATCNGNNANTTCNTCTGACTTCCANNTNCATTTCATTTGCNTTNCCNANNGAAACTCCCTNNATCTGCNCTCATAACNATAATTNTNGANGTTACGTAATCTAAGATTNGGTANNGGAAANTNCCAAGAATTTTTNGNNTTNNCTCTTAAAGCNCGNTCCAANTCNAAAAGATTTGCTACNTCNAGNTNNAANTCNANNTCTTCACANATTGTTTCNGCAAATANNTCNACTAANGCAGGTGGATTTGTTAANGCNGCAANNGGAATTCNNCCCACAAATTTTGGAGCTAACCATGCNANNACTTTNANATCACTTNTNACTTGATCTTGAATTTTNGGTCNTTGAANTTTTANNACTACNGAAGAANCATCATNNANNNTTGCTGAATGNACNTGNGCGATAGACGCTGCAGCTATTGGAACAGGCTCAACTGATTCAAAAATATTTTTCAATGGGCCTAACTCATTCTCAATAGTCTTTTTTGCCGTATTCCATGACTCTGCCTGCACTTCATCGCGGCACTTTTTGCACTCTGTGATTAAAGCTTCAGGAAAGACTCCTTCAGCTGCAGAAATTAACTGTGCGAGTTTGACGTATGTTGGTCCAAGGTTTTCGGCGGCTTCTCGAATCCTTTTATATAAGGCGACTTTTTTTTCTTCGTCGTTTTTACGCGCATCAATAATTTTCCAAGCTGTAAATGCTTTGCCAAAAGTAAAAATAGTTAATAAGAGCCTTCGAATAGGTGGAAATTTAGGTCGTTGAACCAAATTAGGTATTGATTTTTGAATTTCAGTACGTTTTTCAGAAGAATCACTAATCAATAGATCTTCTCTTTTTTCTGAAATACTGCCTGAAACTTTTACTGTCTTATTTTCAAAGTTTGTTCCAGCTGAAAACACATCACTAATGGAACTGTCTTGAAAAGCTATTTCAAGACGGCTGGGTCCCCAAATTCCCATAGATAATGGTTTCCATTCAACAGGGTTTACCAACTTTATATTAGGAACTTTTTCAACAAAAACAGATAAAGCTTCTTGCAGTTCAGCGCGAGCCAAAAATGCACCTAAACAATGATGCGCTCCACTCCCGAAAGCCATATGCGGACATCCACGTTCACGTAAGATATTGAACTCATAGCCATCGTAATCATCTGTCTCTCCAAGACTCGCTGCGTGAAGACCTAGAAAAACAGTAGTTCCAGCAGGGAAAATTTTTCCATCAAATTCAATATCTTCAATGGCTAAACGAGCTGTTGTTCTAACTGCACCTATGTATCTAAGCGATTCCTCGATAGTCGCTGGAACTAAATCCTTGTTGTTGCGAAGAATTTCATACTGTTCAGGGTGGTCAGCAAGCACTGCGATGACCGCACCTAGTTGATTTCTAGTTGTATCAGTTCCTGCTAACAAAATTGCCTCTACCATGGCAATGAGTTCGTCAGAGCTGAGAATGTCCCCGTCTACTTGATTTCGAATGAGTTCTGAAATCAAGTCATCTCTAGGATTTTCTAATCTATCTTGAATCAAATTTTCTATATAATTTTCAAGTTCTTTTTGTGCGTTTGCAACTTTGTCTAGGCGACCAATCACAGCATCGGTATCAGCATCTAAAGCGGAAAAAATAATATCAGCCCAGTCATCAAACAACTCCCAATCTTTATCATCAGCACCTAAAAGTCGACATATTATTGGTATGGGATAAGGGCGGCAAAAATCTTGAACGATTTCACTTGTTGGTTTTTCAATTAGGGAATCAATTAGTTCAACTGCATATTCTCTCATGAACGGTCTCAACCGGTCTGCATTTTTTGATGTAAATGATGAATTAACTAATTTTCTGAGACGACGATGATCGTCACCCTCTACTGACAGAACATTCGGCCTGATGTTGAAATTTGTAGGAATTTCAACACCTGGGATTGAACGACGAGCACGTTCAAACAAAACATTTAAATCAGATGCTGTTGACTCTAAAGAGTCAAGCATTGAAATTCCAGATAATACAGAAATCCATTTTTGATCACGCAGTATTGATCGGACTTGCTTATAACCATGGACTAGCAGACCAGCAGGAGTTTGAACAACCCAATCAGGGCTTTCTGCAAGTCTTTTGCTTGAAGAGACAATTTGAGTGAAATTCTCTGGTTGTAAATCAACATAGGGAACTGCGCCAGGATCTGTAACTACCACAAGATTATTGCGTTCAACTGTGTCTGAATCGATACCAAGATTTGAATCTGTCATACCCGTTTAAATTTTCTGTTTATCTTTTCAACCTATGAAGTATGGGTCCTTTAAAAAAGTAAAACAATATGAAATCCGACACTTCAAATTCATCTATGTTATTACTCTTCGAGCTCTTTTTCGTTTTCCTCTTTTGGGTTGGATTTATCCCATTCAACATCGACAACTTGTTGACCACCATTGCTTTTTGTTGCCCATAAAAACGATTTTCCTGTTTCAAGTTTCTTCATAAATAAACGTGTAAATATAGATCGCAACATAATTCGTGTTGGAGGGAAAAGTAGTACCAAACCAAGAGCATCAGTTCCAAAACCTGGGGTAAGCATTAAGACACCAGCAATAAGAATAAGCAAACCTTCTACTATTTCCTTACCAGGAAGTTTTCCTCTTGAAAGCTCAATTTGAGCCTTTCTTATTATTTCTAATCCTTCTCTTTTCACCATCCATGCACCAATGACGCTGATAGATACAAGAGCAATTAGAGTATTTCCAAAACCAAATTGGTGAGAAGCTTCAATGATTAAATACAACTCAACTGCAGGAATTATTAAAAAAGCAGCAAATAGTAGTAACAACATAAATTTATGCTACGTCTTCGTAACCTTAGAAGTAGATAAATAGCTTTCTTTCCAAACAAATAAAATGTCGAAAAAACTTAAAACACCTACAAATAGACCCCCTTCGATAGATCAAATTGCACGCGCAATCTCAGATTTAGATCTACCGCACCCACTTCTGGTAGACGCAGCACGTGAAGCAGTGAATAACTTCAATGGTGGTGATGTAATCGAAGAAGCTCGGAAAATAGGCGAAGTTGCTTCTCGCTCACTTTTAACTGATGTTATTAATGCCACCGGAGTTCTTTTGCATACAAACATGGGTCGTTCTCCAGTAAACATCACAGAAAAGAAGAAACATTTTAGGTTCTCTAATCTCGAGTTTGATTTAGAAACAGGGGAACGCGGTTCAAGGCATGACAGATCATCAAAACTAATCGCTCGTGCTTGTGGAGCAGAATCAGCATTAATTGTAAATAACTGTGCCTCAGCAGTTCTTTTAGTAATCGCGGCACTTGCTGAAGGGCGTGGGGTTGCGGTTTCAAGAAGTGAACTAGTCGAAATCGGCGGAGGATTTCGAATACCTGAAATTCTCGAACAGTCAGGAGCTCATTTAGTTGAAGTAGGTACAACAAATCGAACACGCCGCAAAGATTTTGAAAAAGCTATAAACAAAAATGATGTTTCTTTGGCTTTAAAAGTTCATCAGTCGAACTATAAGATTATAGGTTTTACAAAAACAACTGAGATTTCTGAAATGGCTGACTTAGGTATTCCTCTTGTTGCCGATATTGGTTCAGGCTTGCTTGATTCTGCATGTCCTTGGTTGGAAAACGGTCCTCCAAAATGGCTGATTGGTGAACCGGCAGCACGACAAAGTCTTGAATCAGGTGCAGACATTGTTACATTTTCAGGAGACAAATTGTTCGGAGGTCCTCAAGCTGGAATAATCGCTGGAAAAGCCGAACTTGTTGAACTTTGTGCACAACATCCTCTAGCAAGAGCTGTTCGACCAGGAAGCCTTACGATGTCAGCACTACAGGATGTCGCCATCTCTTACCTCGAACGAAAAGGGTCTTCAATCCCTTTTTGGGAAATGGCCACAACTTCAATAGATGAATTAAAGAGAAGAGCAGACAAAATTTATCCAAAATATACAACCGAAACCACTGCAACCCCAGGTGGTGGAACTTTACCTGGAGTTGAAATACCTTCAGCAGGGTTAAAGTTTGCAGGTGATCATGTGAAATTTTTCCGACAACAAAACCCTCCTATTATCTGTCGAGTTGACAATGACCAAACTGTTATAGATTTAATGACAGTCCATCCAAACGATGACGTATTTATCGATGCTGCGATTAAAAAAATTAACTAAGAATTTTTCAATTTAATCATGAACATAGTCGCTACAGCAGGTCACGTAGACCATGGAAAATCTACTCTAGTTAAATCTTTAACTGGCTTAGACCCTGATCGACTACTTGAAGAAAAAAGCCGAGGTTTAACTATTGACTTAGGTTTTGCTTCAACAACTTTGCCATCAGGAACAGTTCTATCAATTGTAGATGTACCCGGTCATGTTCGTTTTCTGAAAAATATGCTCGCTGGGGTAGGCAGCATTCAAACATGCCTCTTTGTGGTCGCTGCAACAGAAGGTTGGAAACCTCAATCTGAAGAACACCTCAGGATCTTAGAGTTACTTGGGTTTAAAAACGGGATAGTTGTTGTTACAAAAATTGATCAAGCTGACAGTGATCTTACTGAAGTGACCTTGTTAGAAATTGAAGAAAAAGTAAAAGGAACTTTTCTAGAAAACTCTCCCTTAGTTAAAACAAACTCATTAGACGGGACAGGAGTGGACGTTTTATTAAATGAAATTTCAAAACTCATCGAAAACGCACCCGAACCGAATGATTTCCAGCGACCGCGACTTTGGATAGATCGCTCTTTTTCAATAAAGGGAACTGGAACGGTTGTAACAGGAACTCTAACTGGAGGAAGTTTAGAAATTGAAGATGACCTAGAGATCTGGCCTTTAGGTGGAAAAGTTCGAGTAAGAGGTATTCAAGCCCATCATCTAGAGCAAAAAAAGATTCTACCCGGTAGTCGTTGTGCCTTAAATATTACAGGAGTTTCGCATAGTGAAATTTCTCGAGGGAATGTACTTATTAGATCAAAAGAATGGCATTTAACAAAAGTATTAGATGCTTCTCTTCAAGTACTGAACGAAATTGATCACCATGTTTCACGAAGGGGTGCATTTATTGCTTATTTCGGATCTGGTGAATACCCAGTTAAGTTGAGAGTTCTTGGCCCGAGTTCAATCGCACCTGGAGAAAAGGGATCGATAAGATTATTCCTACCAGAACCCCTTCCTTTATTACCGGGCGATCGATTTATTTTGCGAGAAAGTGGACGCGACGAAACAGTTGGTGGAGGCGAAGTTCTTGATGTAGACCCTCAAGAGAAAGCTTCAAAGGCAAAACCTGACCGCTCAATAGAACGGATTGTAAAAGAGAGAGGCTGGATCGATAAAGAAGAATTAAAACTAATCACGGGTGAAAATATTGAACCAGATATAGATAATTGGGTTGTCGATCCAGTAACTCTTCAAGCAACAATTGAAACAGTCAAAGAAGCAGTCGAATCTGCTGGACCTACAGGAATTGAATTGTCTTTACTGGATCAATACCAAAGAGCCACTGTTTCCTTGCTTAAAGACACGATCATAGACGGTGGCAGATTAAAACTTTCTATATATAAAAATCAAACTTCTAATCATCCTTTTGTAGAAAAATTGCAGGATTCGCTTTTTGCACCACCTGACCCTGTAGAAGTAGATCGTTCTGAACTTAGAGAGTTGGTTCGTAAAGGAATAGTTATTGAAGAAGGTGGAATCTTTTTTTCTTCAAATGCTATTGAAGCAGCTTCTTTCCTAGCTGCTGAACTTCTTTCAACCAAGCCGGAAGGCTTTACGGTTTCAGAATTTAGAGAGGCGGCTGGAAATACTAGAAAACATGCAATGCCTTTGTTGAATCATCTCGACGGACACGGGATTACACGTAGACGAGATAACGTTCGTATCGCTGGACCTCGCCTCCCCCAGATTTAAAATCTAAAAAGAACTACGATAAACGCAAAATTTTAACCTTTGCTCCCCTTACGTTCCCTGTAGTCGCGGGCCGCTCCTTCTAAAGGCTCCACATCTAACTGAAACCCTTCTACAGCGGCAACCCTAATTTCTTCGTTTGCTTTTATAGGAGTAGCTCGATTTGTTTGAGCTTTCCAAATTGCCCCTTTAACTTCAACAGTCCCATTAGGATTTATCTCTTCAAGAGCCATACCAAGTTCACCGATAATCCACTCACGACCGATAGTAGGCGTGGCAAAACGTGTACGAATCATTGCTGGCATTCCTGCAGACATACAAATCACAGTTAATAAAATGCCAAATAAAAGAGTCAGCCAAGAGAGAGAAAGCCCATCAAACAACAAAAATGATCCAACTATCAAACTTATAGTTGCTACGGCACTCCAAAATCTAGGTACTCCAGTTTGAACATCTACTGCAAAGCTAAGCATTGAAAAAATCAAAAGTGCTATACCCCAAGGATTCGAAGGAAGAACAGCTAGCCCATAGAAACCTAATAAAAGGCATAAAGAACCCAGAACTCCAGCTATACCAACACCAGCTGTATAAAGTTCGAAAACAAGAAGTCCCATGCCAGCCAAAAAAAGTAAATAACTTATGGCCGGACTTCCTACGCTATGAAAAAATTGATCAGGAGGATTCATTTCTTCAAATCGGGTCTGAGTTAATGGTTTGATTTCTCCTGACTCAACATCTGAAATCACTTCGAAACCTTCTAGACCAACAAGGTGTTCTAATAAAACTGGTGAACTTCTAGCAATTCCTTTTTCTATTGCTTCTTCATAATTAAGGGTTTTCTCATCTATTTGAAGTTTCTTATGTAATTCAGAATTAGTACTGGGAAAAATACTCTTACCAATTTTTCCTATTTTTGAACCTGGTGAAATCCCTATGTCCCCACTTATAAAAGCTAATTCAACTATTGGGCCTTTCGCTCGCGCTCCTGAAGGACCAACCCAAAATGAAACTGGTACTCGTGAGGAACTAATTGCGTTACCTAATGCAACAACACTCGAATCTTCAATAACACTTCCAGTAATATTTATTTGAAATACTAATGCAATAGTTTTTGCAGGATCGACTTCCATAAGTGTCTCCTCCATCATTCTCACCAAAACTGGATCCATCAAACCTGATGCCTCTACTACAACCACATCTCTGCCCGGATCCTTTGAATTTGCAGTTGATTGTGCAAGAGCAACAGGTGAAAAGAAATTGAGTGCAGAGACTGAAGAAATTAAAAAGAGCGCACTCAAAAACAATCTTTTTGAAGCTTTTATATTTGTCATCTTAAAATTTGCGAAATGAGTAAACGTAACTAAATTGCTTCGGGATCATTTAAAGCTAAAACTGCTTCCTCTACTGTTTCACGAACAGGAACTATTCTGTCAAAACCTGTCGTGTGAAGAAGCCTTACCAATGCAGGTCGATTACATGCAACTGAAACATCCCCATCATTGTCTCTAGCTCTTCGAATGCCTCCAATTAAAGCTCCCAGGCCGGCCGAATCCATAAAAGGAACATCAGATAAGTCAACCAAAACAAATTTTTCTTCAGTGAGTTCCATCAATGCCTCACGGAACTGAGCAACGGTATATGCATCAAGTTCTCCAGTCGGTCGACACAACACATAGTTTTCATTTCTTTCAACAGTTATCTCAAGCATATTTTCACCTTATTTGAAACTTTCATAAAGAAGTTCGTAAATAGAAGATTACAAAACTCAACACAAAAGTAAACATTGAGTCAGTAATTCCTACGCTACGATCGCATTATGCCTGAAAAAACAAACGTTTTACTTGCAACTGCAGAAGATCATATTTTTCAAGAAATTAGTGCTTCTTTAAGCAAAAACCATCAAATTATAAGGGTTTCAGAGGGAGCTAACGTTCTAAAAACTTTAATTTCAAGCTCTCCTGTGCTAGTAATCCTCGACCTGCAAATAGGAAATATGGGAGGAATGGCTACTTCTTTAGATTTAAGGCTTGAACAAAGGGCTGGTCGAATTCCAAATCAAAAGATACTAATGCTTCTGGACAGGGAAGCAGATGAGTTCTTAGGAAAACGTTCTGAAGCAGATTGCTGGATTATTAAACCAATAGATCCACTTTCACTTAGCCGTAAAGTCGCTGAGCTTTTAAAAAGTTAACTTTCGGGTAGTGGCGCAGCTTGGTAGCGTGCCTCGTTCGGGACGAGGAGGTCGTGGGTTCAAATCCCGCCTACCCGACAATCCCATATAATCCGACAAATGTTTTAAAGTTACTTATTAAGGTATAAGTAGATATGGCAACAAAATCTAACTCATTAATTGTTTCGGCTTCTAAAGAAGAGATTTGGAGTGTTCTTTCAGAATTCGACCAGATTGTTAACTGGGCTGAAAATGTCGACCATTCATGCTTTCACTCAGAACAAAAAATAGGAGTAGGAACCACTAGACGCATCCAGCAAGGACCAAATGTTGTTTTAGAAACTGTTACATGCTGGGAAGAACCTAC
Source organism: Dehalococcoidia bacterium (assembly GCA_002699555.1). Classification (GTDB taxonomy): domain Bacteria; phylum Actinomycetota; class Acidimicrobiia; order Acidimicrobiales; family MedAcidi-G1; genus MedAcidi-G1. Next base: position 6,246 of record PABN01000087.1, on the reverse strand, counting down.
TCGTCTTTCGTATCAAATTGAAGGCCTCCCCCCAGTTTTTAAAAAAGTAACTAACAGTTGGACATTGTTTGATGAGGGTATAAAAACACGAGTAGAACTATCTGTTCATATCATGCCAATTCGACCCCCAGCTGAAATCGCAGCACGAATCTTAAGTCGATTTTTTTCACGACTTAACAAACAAATGCTAACTGGACTAAAAAACCAAATAGAACAAACTCCAACTGACAAGATGGAAAAACATGCATCATCCTGATGTTGTAATCATCATGACCGATGAAGAGCGAAATGCTCCACCTTATGAAGGAGACGATCTTAAAGCATGGCGTGAAGAAGCTCTACCTGCAAGATACTGGTTTCAACAAAATGGTGTTTCTTTCGAACGGCATTACACAGGTTCACTCGCTTGTGTACCCAGCCGACCAACACTTTTCACTGGACAATACCCAGATCTCCATGGAGTGACACAAACAGATGGCCTGGGCAAAGATGCTTATGATTCTCGCATGCGATGGTTGCAGCCTGGAGAAGTTCCAACCATCGGACACTGGTTTAAATCAGCCGGTTATGACACCCATTACGACGGCAAGTGGCATATGAGTCACGCTGATCTGATTAACCCTAAAAGTGGATTACCAATCCCGACCAACACGGAAAATGGTGAAGTGATTGAAGAAAATGTCAAAACTTATCTAGAAGCTAATCCTCTAGAAGAATTTGGATTTTCAGGTTGGGTAGGACCTGAACCACACGGAGCACCTCTCGCTAATTCAGGTTTTATTCGTGACAAACTAATCGCAAAACGTATTGTTGCATGGTTAGAAGATCGTTATTCGCGAAGAAAATCAGGGGAAGAAAAAGCTATGCGCCCATTTCTTCTTATTGCAAGCTTTGTAAATCCACACGACATAGTCCTTTTCCCGGGATGGCGAAGACAAGAAAATAATCCAATAGAAAAAAGCAATCTCGATCCTCCTCTAGTGCCAGAACCTCCTACACGCCATGAAGACCTAAGTTCTAAACCTGCATCACAAATTGCTTATAAAAATGCTTATTTCTCAGGGTACGGACCACACCGTCGAGTTAAAAATATTTATGAACGCAACGAGCAGGCTTACCGTGATCTTTACTACCGACTTCATCTTGAAGTAGATGGACCCATTGATAGTGTTCGTAAAACTGTTACAGAAAATGATTCAAATGAAGCAATTATTTTCCGCACATCTGATCATGGAGATCTTTTAGGCGCTCATGGTGGTCTTCATCAAAAGTGGTTTACCTTGTATGACGAAGCGACACGAGTCCCTTTCCAGATCGTTAAGACAGGTAACCAACCAACGTCCTCTAAAATTATTTCAAACATTCCAACTTCGCACATCGACTTAATCCCAACTGCTCTAGGTTTAGCAGGCCTTAGTCAAGAAGATTTGTCTGAAAAACTCTCTCCTTCTTTTACTGAAATGCATCCACTCCCTGGCCGGGACCTTTCTCCTTTGCTGGAAAATCATAATGAAAATTTATTTTCAAAAAGAGGTGTTTATATGATGACTAGAGACAACATGCTTGAAGGAGACACTCTGGCATCTGCGATTGCTCGCCATCTTGGTCAAGCAAATAATCCACCTAAACCTATGCGGATCCGTGTTCCTTCTTATGTCGCTTCTAATTTTGAAGGTCTTGTAGTGAAAGTTGATGAAACTGATGCTGAGGGCGGAGGGGGGAATCTTTGGAAGTTAGTTAAAGCATTTGATGATCCGTCTACTTGGTCTCATCCTCACAAAAGTCACCTTGCCTCTAGCTCTCCTATAGGGATAAGACATAGAAATTCTAAGATTCCTGATCAATGGGAGTTATATAATCTTGATTCTGATCCAATAGAGTTGGAAAACAAATCAAATGACCTTGCTTTTTCAAAGGTCTTCGATTATTTGAAAAAATCTTTGGAAGAAGAATCTGCAAACCAAGTCCCTAAAAGAAATAATCCATGGCCTTACGCTCAGCGAAAGCCCCCCAAAGAACAAATACCTCTTAAAAATCCTCCTATTCCAGCAAGAATATTGAGAAATGTTTTACAAAAATTAGGTTTACATCCTGAAGACTCAGAGTCCTTTAAATCGAACCTAAATGGTTATCGCGCTTTAATTATTTGTACAAATCATTCATGGCTAGATGTCGCAAAACCTACTGGAGTATTTTCTTCCGAAATGACTGCCCCCTACTACCTGTTCACTGATGCTGGGATTGAAGTTGATCTGGCAAGTCCATTAGGTGGGCTAATTGCTATTGATCCTCTTTCAATAAGAGGGATCGTAAGATCTCATCATGATGATCGCTTTCTAGCCGATGGTCTTCTTAAAGAGAAAGTTATAAATTCGATTTCAATGTCTGATGTCGAAATTGATACTTACGATGTGATCTATTTCGCTGGTGGATGGGGAGCAAGTTTTGATTTAGGTTTTTCTGAAGTAATTGGAGAAAAAGTTACTGAAGCTAATGCCAAAGGAAAAATAATTGGTGGAGTTTGTCATGGCCCACTAGGTCTTCTACAAGCTCGCGACTCTCAAGGTCGTCCTTTAATCGAAGGTCGTCGTGTTACAGGTGTAACTAATAAACAGGTTTCAGAATTAGGAATTGACGCAACTCCCCAACATCCTGAAACTGAACTTAAAAAAATGGGAGCAGATTTCAAATGCACTCATCGATTCCGTGATCCGTTAGCAAACCATTGGGAGGTAGACGGCAATCTCGTTACAGGTCAAAATCAAAATGCTGCCCCGATGGTTGCAAGGGAAATAATGAATTTGCTTTCAAAAAGCTAAACATTTTTATCAACTCGTTTAATAAAAGATAAAAAGTTACTCTAGATACATGACTCTAGACATTGAAGAAATAAAGCTTTCTGAAAAACTTCAGAAAATGTACAAAGAGTTTCTTATTTATGTCGAACAAGAGAATGTGGAATTTGAGCGAACTGAATCTAAAAAACTTGAGCTGCAACTTAAAGAAAAAATTCAATGGCTCAAGAGATACTTGGTCCATTTAGAAAAAGGCGGAAAGCGGATACAAGCTGGAGCTGACTACTGGGCTCAACACCAAAACCATAAATTAATAATCGAATACGGTGAAGACGAACAAGGAAATATCGACCAAGAAATTTTATTTCTTTGGTGTGAGACTTGTTCTGACATTGTTAGTTCTCACATAAAAAAATCTGATGGAAATAGAGAGTTCGAAAAAATAAAAAATCATTTAGGACATGAAATAAGCCCAGTCAGAGAAGTCCAAAATAATAAAAAAATATGTTTAACTTGCAATCACTGCATGGATAACCCACTCATTTTATGCAATGAAATGAGTGAGTGGTTCAACGAAATCTAAACCTACCGTTCAAGTCCAACTGAAATTCGAGCTTAGGTATCGGCTGCTACCGAGGAACCTATACTTCTTGGCGTTATCATTAAAGCACTCTGGCAAATTTTGCTGGTGGGTTTATGGCGGGTTTCGGTTCACACCTCTTCCTCACCGTGAACCATTCTATTTTTAAGAAAGCGTCGTATAACGCCCAATAACTACCTGCACGCGCGGGTTAAAGGAAAAAATGTCAACTACATTCGCCGAACTCGGCGTGCCTGAAAACATATGCAAATCTCTAGCAAACAAAGGAATCTTAAAACCTTTCGAAATTCAAAAGTTAACGCTAACTGACGGACTTGAAGGCCATGATATTTGCGGTCGTGCTCCAACAGGATCTGGAAAAACCATCGCTTTTGGTATACCTCTAATAGCTAATAGCAAGCGTGGAGAGCCAAATTATCCTGGGTCGCTGATTCTCGCTCCGACAAGAGAGCTAGCTGAACAAATATTTTCTGAACTTCGATCACTTGCTGGAAAAACAAAAGTTGGAGTTGTTTATGGTGGAGTCGGTTACGGAAACCAGATTAGATCGTTAAAACAAGGAATAGATATTCTTGTTGCCTGTCCTGGAAGACTTGAAGATCTAATTGAGCAGGGTTTCGTAGACCTATCTAATGTTAACCATGTTGTTCTAGATGAAGCAGACCGTATGGCGGACATGGGTTTCATGCCCTCTGTCAGACGTTTACTGGATCAAACAAACCCTAACAGACAAACTTTTCTTTTTTCAGCAACTCTGGATGGAGACGTAGCGAAACTCACCCGCGAGTACCAAACAAATCCAATACGTCATGAAATAGGCGAAGAAACACCTGATATTAAATCTGCTCACCATCTCTTTTGGAAAGTTACAAACACAAATAAAACAGAAGTAACTGCAGAAGCTGTAAATGCAGTATGGCCTGCAATCATTTTTTGTAGAACGCGACATGGTTCAGATCGTCTTGCTAAACGACTAAACAAACTTGGAATCCACGGTGTGACAATCCATGGCGGTAAAAGTCAAAACCAAAGATCTAGAGCACTCTCCGATTTCACTAAAGGACGTGTCCAGGCACTTATAGCTACTGACGTTGCGGCAAGAGGAATACATGTAGACGGTGTCGCATGTGTAATCCACTACGATCCTCCTGAAGATCACAAAGCCTATATACATAGGTCAGGAAGAACTGCTCGAGCAGGTCAAAGTGGCGTAGTTCTTTCATTTGTAGCTCCCGATCAAAAGAAAAAGTCTCGTAGGCTCCAACATAAAATTGATATTGATCAACCAATCACAGAGCCTGATATTGAAATACTGAGAACTCTTTCTCCCATAAATAACTCAGAAAAAGAATTTAAAGTCCCTAATGCAGAAAGAAACGAAAACAAAAATTCAAACTCGGGAAAAAATTCTCATAGAAAAAGCAATAGTCATAAGAAACACGGAAGCAACAAACATAGAAATAGTAATAAAAATCGAGGTAGCAACAAACATAAAAGCAATAACAAAACTCGTAACAGCAGTAAACACCGTCCGAGTGGATCAAATAAACAAAGCAACCAACCAAGGAGTAAAAAGCATGCTTCTAACTCAAAAAAGAACAACCAGTCGAAAAACTCTAGAGGACCTACCCAATCTTCAAATAAAAACCGAAACAGTAAAAATCATCAAAACCGTAAAAGAAGTCAAAAAGCTTACGCTTCTCGGTAATTAAGTCTTTAAAAGAAACCGATTTTGTAAGCAAACACAGTTTTAAGTCGGCAAACTTAAAAGAAGACTTTAACGATTCCAAAAGTTACAGGAAGAGTAAATGGACCTTTCAGACTTAGATGTAGCAGAATCAGTACTTGATTTAATAGGCAAAACACCGATGGTGCAATTAAAAAAAATTGCATCGAATTCACCATGTCCAGTAGTCGCCAAAATAGAAACTACCAATCCTGGTGGAAGTGTAAAAGACCGTGCAGCAGTAGCAATGATAGACGCAGCTGAAAAAGAGGGTCTTCTAAAACCAGGGGGAACCATTATTGAACCAACCTCGGGAAATACGGGTGTAGGTTTGGCAATTGTTGCAGCTCAACGAGGCTACAAATGTATTTTTGTAATGACCGACAAGGTAAGCGAGGAAAAAGTCTCTCTATTAAAAGCTTACGGATCTGAGGTAATTGTCTGTCCTGGAGCGGTTGAACCTGACGACCCCCAATCTTATTACTCGACGGCTGAACGTTTAGTTAGAGAAACTCCAAATTCTTTCCAACCAAACCAATACCACAACCCTAATAATCCTGAAGCACACTATGAAACAACTGGACCTGAAATATGGGAACAAACAAATGGACAGGTCACACATTTTGTTGCTGGTGCTGGAACAGGTGGAACCATTAGTGGTGTTGGAAGATTTTTAAAAGAAAAAAACAATAATATTCAAATAGTCGTAGCTGACCCTGAAAACTCTGTTTTTTCAGGAGGGTCCGGACGTCCCTATCTAGTTGAGGGAGTTGGTGAAGATTTTTGGCCAACTACATACGACAAAGACATTGTGGATCTAACTATTCCAATTAGCGATGCTGATTCATTTTTAATGACAAAGCGTGTTACTGAAGAAGAAGGGCTATTAATTGGTGGATCCTGTGGTACTGCCATAGCAGGAGCATTAAAACTTGCAGAAAATCTCTCTGAAAATGACCTTGTAGTTGTACTTCTGCCTGATTCGGGAAGAGGATATTTGAGCAAAATTTTTAACCCTGCTTGGATGGCAAAAATGGGATTCTCAAGTGAAGGTTCACAATCCGATAGAACCGTTTCCGACCTAATAGAATCTAAAAATCTGAAAAAAGTTGAACTTAAATACG
>PABN01000086.1 GCA_002699555.1 Dehalococcoidia bacterium | reverse complement strand
GAGAATAGATATTACCATGATGAATATCTTGGCCATTTAAAAAAAATCTTTCAAATCTTGTGCCACCATTATGAGTCTCAACATATAAAGAATCTTTATTCCAAAATTCTGGGTTAAATGTAAAATGAAATGGCCGCAAAATAATTTTTCCTGGTGATTCACTTTTAATATTTTTTTCTAATACTAGACATTCATTATTAATTGTTGCTTTTTTTTCAAAAAAATAGTTTTCATTTTTCTGAGTGCCAATTAAAGTTAATTCACTTTCAGATTGTTTTAATTCAGGTTCAAAATGATCCAGGTCAGCTATTTTATGCTCTCCAAGTTTCTCGATAACAGAGTGACCTGAAAAAAAGTCAGCTGCAAAAGATATGTCATCATAATAACCATGATCTAAAGTCCCAAAAAGAGGATTCTTATTAAGACCTAGATTAAAACTCTTAATAGCTAATCCCTTTTTTTTGTTAAAAACTACACTGAAAATTCCATTGCCAACTTTTACTTCATTTTCTGTTTCCATAGATAGGTGAATTGGGTTATTTTTTTTATGTTTATTGCTATTTGATAGAATAGTTTCATCAAAAAATTTTGTAAAATTTTCTAGCCTTTTTTTATATGAACTCCACCTTTTTTTTGTTATATGTGTTCTAAAATCACTTGACCACAAATAGCAAAGCTCCTTCCACTTTTCGAATGAATTAATTTTATTATAAACCATTTTATCGAATATTTCGTAGCATTTGGAATTTATTTCTAAATCATTTCGTCCACTAAGCGCCCAACGAATAACATTATATTTTTCCTGTTTCTTTACAGGGATTGGTTGCTTCTGAGACTCAAGAGAAATTTTATTTCCTCCCTCTTTATTTTTTAAACCTTCCAAAGCATCAGACACAAAAATTAAATCACACCATTTTTGATTGTTTAAATATTCATATAACTTTATTATTCTTTTCCATTCTGATTTGTTTTTTATTTTTGATTCTGTCTTGAATCTTCCTGGCCTAAAATCAAAAATTTCTAGGTCATTTGAATATAGCGGAAAATAAGAGTTAGAAATTTCATTGTGAGATTTAATAAATTCCAAATATTTATCAAAATCATATTCTCCATGAACGTATCGTTGAAATTTTTGAAATACTATTGAATCAGACCATATCACAGGGATTGATAGTTTTTTGTTCAAGATTGCTTTTTGTGGAAAATTCTTCCAATCCTTTTTCCATGAACTATGAACAGACTTTGGATTGTTCCACTCCATGATAATTGCTTTATAGTCACAATCTATATAGTGCTCTAAAATTCCTTGAGAAAATGCCATTTCATTTATCAATGCTATTGCAGGAGCTTTTCCTAAGAGCTGCTCATATATTTCTTTTCCAATCCTCTGATTCCACTTATTCAGCACCGCTGGAACTAATGGGCCTATTAATTGTGAGTATCCACTTCCTATAAATTCAATACTTCCTTTAGTGACATATTTTGTAAAAATTAAAAACCACTCAGGATCTAAATCTTTTATTATTTCTAGCGTTACAGCTGGAGATTCAATGCAAACAGGTATGCCCTTTTTAACTAATTTGAAAATGGGCCAATAACATTTTTTAATTACTTCTGCTCTTTCCTTGTCCTCTAAGGAAGAATACATCAAGTTTAGATGAAAAAAAGAATATATTTTCAATTTACTGATAATCAAAACCTATATCATTTATTGCTTTTTTACACTGATTAACTGCATCTTTTCTAGATGTGCCCTCTGCAATAACCATACCCGCTCTTGATGGATGCGAAGTTATTTTTCCAATTTCTTGTCCAACTTTAGCGTGAATATTAAAGAACTTTAATGATGAATTATTTTTCAATTTTTTAATGCCTTTGATTTTTTTTATAACGCCAGCGTTTGGAAAAATATATCTTTGGGAAATATATTTATTGTGTTTTGGTAATAAGTCTTTGTGACGAATCTTTTCTCCAAGTGAAATTTTTATTGCTTCCTTAATCAAATCAATACCTGTGCTTGATGGAATCATATTAGTTGAAAAATAGCCGCCACTAAGCCTCGTAGCCAACTCAATAACTTTAACTTCATTATCGCTAATAACTATATCTCCTTTTATAATACCATTTTTAATTCCAAGAGACTCTGCACCCATTTTTATTGTTTCATCAATTCTTTTTTTAACGTGTTTAGAAAATATAGTGGGCATATCGCTACCATTTTCAATAATGTGAGGAGCATATCGATCTAAGTATTCATAGTTTCTATCAGAATATCCACAAGTATAACACTTTGACTTAACTATAATTGATTCAGTGCTAAGTTGAACACCATCAAGATATCTCTCAATCATAACTCTACCAGATGGACTATTTTTTAGAGAGTAGTTCCAAGCCCAATCTAAATCAACTCCTGGTACTAGCCTAAGGACTCCTCTGGCCCCCCTACTATCTACTGGCTTAATGATTAAAGGGTAGTCCCAAGTGTTTATTATATTATTAAACTCAGCAAAAGATTTTATTTCATGATAATCAGGAACAAGGACGCCACTTCGACTCAATGAATCTTTCATTAGGATTTTGTCAATAGCAAGATTCGCAGACTTTAAGGGTATTCCTGGTAACTGTAGTTTTTCTGCGACATAAGCAACTGTGTAAGGAACATCTGATGCAATACATATGACACCATCGATGTTTTTTTTTAATGTATGATAGTTTTTTACTTTACGGTAAGTCTCTTTGTGATCATATGTACTAGCGATAATTTTATCATCTGAATAGTTAAAACCTGGAGCATTTGGGTTACCATCACTTACTACAACATTCAGGCCCATTTCTTTTGCTTTAATAATTCCTGGAATTGCTTCAATGCCACCAGAAATAATTAATATATTTTTCATTTATTAAAATATCTAAAAATATAAACCACCGTTAATATTAATGGTTTGGGCAGTAATATACCTTGATTTATCACTAGATAAGAAAAAAACAAGCTCAGCTACCTCTCTTGCCGTTCCTAATCTATTTAGTAGAATGTCTTTCATTATAGGAAGATTTTTAGCTGCATTAGCTAATTCAGATTCAATTACACCAGGAGAAACAGCATTAACACATATAGATTTTTCAGCAAAAAACCTGGCCATGTTTTGAGTCAAGGAAATAATACCAGCTTTTGATGCAGCATAATGAGTGGTTCTAGGACCACCAACTTGCCCACTAAAAGACGCAATATTGATAATTGATCCATTTGAATTTATTCTGTCTTTAAGAAGCTGTGTTAAATAGAAAACGCCTTTTAGATTAACTGAAAAAATTTTATCCCAATCCTCTAAAGATATTTTGTCAAAATCGTTGGGAATATTCATTCCTGCGTTATTAATTAGGGTGTCAAAATTCAAAGCATTTTTTTTATTGAAATTATCCATAGATTTTTTATTAGAGACATCAAGTTTGTGCGGAAAAAAGTTTGAATTATTGATTTTATTTGTGTTTTGAAAAAATGTACCATGAACTTCCCAATCAGCCTCAAGGTAAAGGTTTGCAATTTCACTGCCAATTAAACCGGATGATCCTGTGATTAATACTCTTTTCATTTAATTAGATCCTCAACTTTTTTAATTATGCTTGACTCACTTAATCCATAAGCTTCCAATAATTCTTCAGGTAAGCCTGTTGTTCCAAATTTATCATTTGTGTTTAAATATTCAATTTTAGTGGGACATTCTAAGGCAGAATGATAGGAAACTATTGATCCAATACCACCATAACTATTGTGCTCTTCTACAACTAATCCAATTCCTGTCTTTTGAAGAGATTTATTTACAGTCTCAAAGTCGTAAGGTTTAATTGTATGAATATTTATTAATTCAACTGATATATTTTGTTCTTTTTTTAGATGCTTAGCAGCTTGAACGCATTTTGCTACTAACTGACCATTTGCTATAATAGTAATATCGCTTCCCTCATTTAAGATCTGGCTTTTTCCATAAACTGAAGTTCCAGGTTTTATCGTCTTAGGGATATTAGGAAACAAAAGTCTTAAGTAGGTTGGGGTATCATTTTTTAAAATTTGAGGAAGCAGATCAATTGTTTGTTGAGCATCAGCAGGTGCCACAACTGACATGTTAGGGAGTGATGTCATCAGCGCTATATCTTCCATAGTTTGATGAGTCGCACCATCTGGAGCTAAAGTCAGCCCTGCATGATATCCAACAATTTTAACGTTCAATTCTGAATAACATATAGATTCTCTGATTTGATCAAAAGTTCTTCCAATGCCAAAAACAGCTAATGAGTGAGCTATAGGCAATTTTCCCATTTGCGCTAAACCTGCAGCAATTCCCATCATATTTTGCTCTGCAATACCGATTTGTATATGCCTGTTGGGATATTTTTCTCTAAAAACATGAGTCTTACCAACAGTCATTAGATCTGCATCAATTAATACTAGGTTGGGGTGTTCATCTGCCATGCTTACAATTTCAGAAGCATAGGCATCTCTCTGAGAACTTTCTTTCGCGTTAGAATCAAATGCTAATTTTGTTCTAACTTGAGAACTATCTCTATGAATGATTTTTTTTTCATCTACTTTCATTATATTTTGTTCCCTAAATCTATTTTTGCTGACTCATAAACTTCTTTACTTATCCACTTTCCGTGAGAAGCTACAGTATTTTCTAAGGCACTTACACCTTTACCGGCTATTGTATCAGCTATAATCACTGAAGGTTTATCTTTAAATAAGATCGCTTCTTGAATTGCTGAGTAAACTTGAGAAATATCATTTCCGTTTATACGTTTTACGTTCCATCCAAAAGATTTATATTTATCATCTAAGGGTTCTGAGCTAAGTATATCTTTTGTAAAACCATCAATTTGAATTTTATTTACGTCAATAATTGCAATTAAATTATCAAGATTATTATGAGAGGCGAACATTGCTGCTTCCCAAACTTGTCCCTCATTTTGCTCTCCATCTCCTAGCAAACAAAATACTTTATTACCTTTATTGTCAAGTTTAAATGCAACAGCACAACCAAGAGCAATTGAAAAACCTTGCCCAAGAGAACCACCTGAATTTTCAATACCAGGTAAAGATTTATATTTTGGATGTCCAAGTAATCTTGATCCATACTTTCTCAGAGTATTTAATTCTTCTTCTTTAAAAAAACCTTTGAATGCTAAAGCTGCATACCAAATGGGACAATAATGTCCGGCAGATAAAACAAAAATATCTCTATCAAGTGAATAAGGATCATCAGGAAATATGTTTAGTATTTCGCCAAAGTATAATGCTGAAATTATCTCCGCAGATGAAAGGGCACCGCCGGGATGACCAGACTTAGCATGGTAAAGCATTTCTATTACTTTTAACCTAAGCTTATTTGCAATTCTCTGTAATTCTAATAATTGATCTTGATTTATTTCTTTATTCAAAATAGTTCCTTTTTTCTTTCGGTAATTTTTTCCATTCATCAAGAAAACCCTCTAAAGCAATATTTGACAATTCAGAATTCATCATTTGGTCTAATATTTCAGGAGGAATAGTTGCAACATGCGCTCCAGCTAAAGCAGCGTCCTTAACATAAATACTATTTCTCATGCTTGCAGCTAGAACTTTAGTATCGAAGTTGTAATTTTCATACATACATACTATTTCACTTATTAAATCTGACCCGCTTGTTGAATTAACATCTAGTCTACCAACAAAAGGGCTTACATAAGTAGCGCCGAGCTTTGCAGCTAGCAAAGCCTGATTGGATGTGTAAACAACTGTGAAATTGGTTTTTATTCCATCAGAAGACAAAACATTTAGAGCTTCAAAACCTTCAGGAATTGATGGGAGCTTCACAACAATGTTCTTGTGAAGCTGATTAATTAGCCTACCTTCTCTAATCATATTTTCAGTATCTGTACTAACCACCTCGGCGCTGATTGGCCCATCTACAATATCACAAATTTCTACTAAAACGTCTTTAAAGTTTTTACCTTCTTTAGCAATTAAGGCAGGATTTGTGGTAACGCCATCTATAATGCCAAATTTTGAATATTTTTTTATTTCATCTATGTTCGCTGTATCAATAAATATTTCCATTATTTTACCTACTTTCTTTTCATCAGATTATTATAACTGACAATTTTATCAACACTACTTAAAATTTTCTTTGCTTCATTTTCAATATCTTCAATATAAGCGTCTGAAAAAATTATTAATGTATCAATACTTATATTATTTAAAACTTCTTCAGGTCTTCTTATTTTAATTCCATTTACTTCAGATGTATAGTCAGGTAGGTATTTGTCAACACAATAGTTAATGCCATCCCAATTCACGTCTGCATAATGATAAAAAATATCAAAAATTCTACCCATGCCCCATATAGCAATACTCTCATTTGAATTAATCATTTTATTAATTTCCGACCCAGCATGATTTAAATCAGCAAGATTTTGCTTTCTATTTTTTGAATAACTGGTTAGCAGCTCATAGTTTTTTTCGTAATTATTTTGGATTTCTTCAGGATTAAAATTCAAAGGATCTTTTGATTTTTTAAAGATAAAAACATGGTTTTCCCAATCATGTTTCTCTTCGTATATCAAATCAAAATTATAATTGTTGGCGTATTTTTTTATGGAATCTCTGGTAAAATGGAACAAGTGATTGTCGATAAAAAATTCGGTTATAAAATCTTCTCTGTCAATCATTTCAGTTCTCGGTAATTCTAAATAAAAGTATCCACTATCGCTTAATAAGTCGTAAGTAATTTTAAAACCTTTATCTGCAGATGTCATGTGTTCAAAAGTATGACTAGAATGAATAAAGTCAAATTTTTTGTTATTAGATTCATAGTCTTCTATTTTTCCAACAAATAAATCGATGTTTGAGTTAAATGGTGATTCTTTTGTAATAATTTTATCAGGCTCAACACCTGTTAGGTCTAAATGGGGGTATTTTTTACTTAAATTATTTAAGAAAAAACCTCTGTTTGCTCCAATATCTAAAACAGATTTAATATTGTTAAGATTAATATTGCTTTCGATAATTTCCATAGATGCATCTAATCTCAATTGTTTTCCATATCTAATGTAGCCCCAATCTGCTTCCCCAGATACTGAAGTAACACGGTCGTAAATTCCTGATAATCTAGGCCAAGATTGGATAAATCCGCAGGATCTACAGACAAATACTTCTAAATTTCTTGAGGTTGTTGGAGCTTTATAAGCCATCTTAAGATCTTCGCTTTTACAATAATCACAACATACTTTTTGTTTTTCTTCAACCATTTGCATTTTAAATCTTTCTTTTAATATTCAACTTGATATTGATCATTAATATCGTAATCGAGCATATTCATTGTTAATCCACATATCTTTGTGAAGGTTATTATCTGTTCTTTACTAAGTTTATAATTAACAGGTTTATTAACATTGTGTGGACGTTGTATTAATTTAAAATATTTTTCAAAATATTCAATGCCAATAAAATCAAATAAAGACTTTAAGGCTGCAGTATCGCTAACAATTTCTTCAAGCTTAAACATCTTAAAATTGCTTTTTGATGAAACATATTTTCTAGAATTTTCTACCCATTTATAAGTAAAATTCCAGTGGTAACAGATCTTTTCAAATTGACTAAGTTCCTCGAATTTAATTTTTTCATTTGGGCTTGGAATATACCACCAGAATTTTTTTTCTCTTTTAGGTGGAGACATTAAATGGCTATTTCTTAAAAAATAGATTAAACTTTTCATTTCCTCATCTCCATAAATTTCACCACCTAGTTTATTAAGCCATGAAGAGACGACTTTAACCCCACTTCTGATTAAATGAATAACTTTTGCATTAGGGTATTTTTTTAAAATAATGTCCATTATTGGCGCTATGGAATAATTGCTATCTACCCAAAGATCGTTGGAGGCTTGAATGTTTTTAAAATAAAATTTTTCTAAAGAGTTATTAAGGCNATTTAAATCTTTAGTATCGCCGGTATGCTTATATAAAATCACCTCCGGCTTATATGACATGATATTNTGTTCATGGTTTGAGTTTACTCCATCAATACTACCCAGAAGCTTNTAGAGCATTTGNGATCCAGACCTTCCGCTAGAAANAATAAAAACAGGNTNTTTAACACTCATCCTAGCATTCACCTAGAATCTTGCTAGTTATTTTTNGCATATTTGAGATCTTATTTTNATTAATAAAANTATNTTTTTTTGAATGAGTAAATNNTGATAAANTATCATTGAAANNTNTTTCATTTATTCTAGAATAATTTCCCAATGACCTNCCACATCCTAACCCTTCAAAAAGTTTAGATGATTCCTCATGGTCTTTAGTCAAGCATAAATAAAGTGAAGGAATTTTTAATGCAAATAATTCATAAGCGGTCATACCAAAACTAATTAAAGCAAAGTCTGCCTTGGCCATTGTTGCAGCAACATCAGTTGGATCTATTTTTAGCTTGTATTCTAAACCGCATAGGTTTAAAGCTTTTTTCAATTCTGAAATATATGGAAAATCACGGCCTACAATAATTAGTAAATCGAATTGGTGTTTATAGTCACTTAGTTTTTTAACAACTTGAGTTGTTAGATTTTTTTCATCCGTGCCACCCATTGAAACTAATAAAATTGGAGATTTATTTTTTTTTCTAGGGTATTCTTTTAAAAATTCTTCTCTTAAAATTGAATACTCCAATCCAGTAAAAATTAATCCATCAAAGCCTTGCCAGTTCATTTTATTGACTTGGGGTACAGGCGGATAGAAAGCAATATCACTTGCAAGTCTTTTTTCTTCAGAGTCATCAATTGTAATAATTTTTATTTTAGTTAATTGTTTTAATTTTAGTAAATCTTTTTTTTTCAAATCATTTCTAATATCAAGAATTAAAATATTAATTTTTTTACTATTAATTTTTTTTATCAGCCAATCAGCATAGCTTATTTCATCGTTTGGTGGACTTATGACTTGAAAATAATTTTTAACATAATCAATTATAGATTTAGACTTTTGAATTAAGAATGTAATCTTACAATTGTTAGTTTTTTTCATATATCTTGCAAGAGTAAGGCATCTTGTTATATGTCCCATTCCTATTTTCACTGAACCATTACAAATAAATAGTATTTTCATTCTTTAGTTAATCTAGAAAATCCAGTATGAGCCTCTGGTGTTTTTAGGATATCTTTGATATCTGATATCGAAATCTTTTGAAAAATTTCATCTACTGCATCTGAGTACTTTTCTATGTCTCTATCTGAATGTGCAAATGATGGTTTAAACTGTCTCCATCCAAGAAAGCCTTTTTTTAGCATTTCTACAGTAAAAAAAGTCATCATACTTTGATTCATTTCGGTTGAAAAAGAGAACGATCCAAGGGTTGGTAGACCAGAAACCTTTATTGGCAATCCATGTTTTTTAGACATATCTCTCCAAACGTCTTTAACTCTACTACCAACTTCTATAATTCTATCTGCAACGTTTGATTCAATATATTTTTGAATAGTAGCTATTGCTGCGACTGGACCAATTCTTTCCGTCCAATTCGTGCTAGAGATGAAAGTTGATTGAGCCGCATTCATTGTTTCTTCATT
Organism: Dehalococcoidia bacterium; assembly: GCA_002699555.1. Taxonomy (GTDB): domain Bacteria; phylum Actinomycetota; class Acidimicrobiia; order Acidimicrobiales; family MedAcidi-G1; genus MedAcidi-G1. Next base: position 7,819 of record PABN01000086.1, on the reverse strand, counting down.
TCCAATAACAGCTGCCATAGCATACCCATTAGCTATAGATTTAGCAAAAATAGCTATGTCCGGGTTTATTCCATATTTTATATGAAGTCCTCCAGGGCACATTCTAAATCCACTTGTAATCTCATCAAAAATAAGAACAGCTCCAATTTCTTTAGAAAAGTTTTTAAGAGCTAAGAGGTAATCTTTTGGTGCATCCTCCCCTCTTGCAGGTTCAACAATAATCGCTGCAATTTCTTTTTCTAAACCCTTTGATTTATGCTTTAATTCATCAATATCGTTAAAATGAAAAGGGACTGCTGTTCCCTGAAGATTTCTTGGGACACCATTTGGGTCTAAACCTGGCATTAATTGACCATCAAGCATATCAGAATTGGAAATATTTGCAGCAAGATACCAGTCATACCAACCATGATAACCACTAAAAAATACTTTATCTCGTTTTGTTTTAGCCCTTGCAATTCTAACTGCCATCGCACAGGCCTCTCCGCCCCCTCTAGCGTATCTTACCATGTCTGCCCAAGGGTGTAAAGTAGTTAGGATCTTGGCCAGCTCAACTTCTTCTGGACAATTCAGAGAGCTCGATACTCCATTTTTTACAGCATTAATTACCGCCCGATCAACATCATCATCACTATATCCTAAAATATTTGCACCTATTCCCATTATCGACATATCAATGTATTCATTATTATCTAAATCAAATACTTTAGATCCTTTTGCTTTACTGTAGTATGATGGCCAAATTTCAGGAGCAAACATTTCTGGCCTCTTAGATAAAAGCTGCGTTCCGCCTGGAATCAGCTTTTTAGCTTCTTTGTATAAGTTTTGTCCTGTTTTTTGTTTCATATTTCTTTCTATGTTACTGTTTTTAATGCTCCACCATCAATTGCAATGGTTGTACCTGTCATATAAGATGATAAATCACTCGATAGGAAAGCTACTAGATTACCCATCTCAAGCGGGTCTCCAAATCTTCCAAGTGGGGTATTGGCTTCAGCTTCTTCTTTCCATTTATCAAAAGATATACCTTTTGATTTGGATGCTTTATCACCTAATTGCTTAACTCTCGCTGTGTCAAAAGGTCCTGATAGAATATTATGAACTCTTAAACCCATATTGCCAAACTCAGCAGATATAGATTTAGCAAAACCTGCAACAGCGCTTCTATAAATGTTAGATAGAAGCAAACCTTCTATTATACTTTTGACGCCTGTGCTGCTTATAAAAATTATTCTACCCCAGTTATTATCAGACATGATTGATGCTACATATTTAGTAGCATATATTGAGCTCATCAAAGTTAGATTATGTGCTTTTTCAAATGATAAATCATCAAGATCCATCAAGTTCCCTGGAGGTGGACCACCAGCATTATTAATCAGTATGTCAATAGAACCATAATCTGATTTTACTTTATTTAAAAAGCTAATTAAACTTTCCTTTTTGGAAATATCTGAAGAATAAATTAATGGTTTAAAGCCAGAATAATCTTCAATTTCTATGGAGGCCTTGTTTAATCTGTCTTCGCTTCTGGAGCATATAGCCACCTTTGCTCCAGCAGAACTTAGCACCTTTGCAACTCCTTTCCCGATTCCAGAACTACCTGCTAGCACTACAGCTACTTTACCTTTAAGATCAATATTCAAATTTAATTCCCTTCAAAAAGTTTTATATCAACCGGCATACCAACCTGTACATCTCTAGACAGTTTTTTATCTAAAATATTTGAAATATTCTTTGGATCAAATCCACCTCCGGGTCTTAGCGCATTTACATCATTTAGATTAAGTTTTTTACCAGCAGTTAAATTCTTAGAGAAGTAAAGGCTTCTTCTTTGGTGGCTACGATCTTCTACTTCATCTTGGCTTAAATTTTTGGAAGATCCTCTACTTTCTGAAGCATAATCAAAAAAGGATTTGCTGAGCTTCCAATCTTTAGGAGACAAACAAACTCCAAAATCTGGACCCTTCCATTCACGAGAAGGTTTTAAATGTTTAAATACTATATCAGCTCCCTTTGATAACGCTAATGCAGGCATAATCACTGTAGGCGTATGATCAATATAACCCACTGGAATATTATATTTTCTTTTAAATAAATCTATACAATCTAATTGAGCATAATTTGAGGGTACTCCAATGCTATTATCTTGTGCCATTATATGTTGTCCATGAAGTAATCCAAATGAAGATGATGTTTTCTTTGTTATGTGGTTCACTGCCCAATCTATTTCATTTGTCTTTCCCATCAATGTCGCCAACCAAAAAGGTTTTTTTGATTCAGCTACCATATCTAGCATAAATGGGTTATTTAGGTCCATTGCATTTATTGTAAATACATCAACACCACAATCAATCAATGTTTTAACTATATTTGTCGAAAGCGGAGCAGCCTGAAAAGCCATTTTTTTCGAATGAGTATATTCTACTAACTCTCTAATTTGGCTAGTCTCAAACTCACGTTTTTTATAAATTTCGTAACCAGGATCAGTAGTTAAATATAAGTCCTTAGCAATTCCTAATTGAAATTCAATTCCATCTGCTCCGGACTCATGGACTAAATCAATCATTTTCAATGCAAACTTAAAATCTCCTTGGTTAGCCTGACCTTCTTCAGCAAACATTAAAGGGCGGCTCAATAAATTCTTTCCATTAAAATTTATTTCCATGATACCTCGCTTATTTTTTCATTTGTTAAGATTTCCATTACTCTTATTCCATCAAAAAGATTTGGTGAAAAATTAGGGTCGCGCTCTTTTACCTTTTCAGCAAAAAAATTAATTTCATCAACATACCTTTTATTAATATTAAATTTAAAACTCTTTTTATCTAAAGAAGTATCATAGTTGATACCATCTTCGAGAATTTTTTTATAAGCATAATTAGGCTTTAAACTTTTATCATCTGGCAGAAATCTTTTAGTGTTAGTATTCCAATAATGGATTTCATTCTTTGAAAAAGCTGAAACAATAAAACCTTCTGAACCATTAATCCTAATTTGGTTTCTTGGAATTCGTGATAAAAAATCATCAATAATATTGACAATAATTTTTTTATCGGTGAAAAGTGAGCAGGAAACATAATCGTCTACATCAAGTTTTAAGTTACCGAGCTTCGCCTTCCATCCTCTAAAATCGACTACTTCGCCAAACAGCCATCTAACAGTATCTATTGAGTGGCTTAATGAGGTCAGCAAAACTCCACCTCCAAGATCAGATCGAGCCGCATATTCTTTGGTATAATCTTCCTTATAATGCCAGTCAGGAAGATACCATCCTCCCAACATTTCTACATTATATATGTCTCCAACTATGTTGTTATCCATCAAATCTTTTATGCAAAGCATGCCTTCGTGAAAACGATAACTTTGACCCATCATAAATATCAAATTATTTTTCTCTACTATATGACTAAGATGATTAACTTTTTCCATAGATATAGACAAAGGTTTTTCCATAAATATGTTTAATTTGTGACTGGCTAAATCAATTGCAGGTTCAATATGAAAATTACTGGGGGTTGCAATGACGGCAGCATCAAAATCCTCAGTGTTAATTGCATCAAAATAGTTTAAATAATAACTAAAATCATTTTCTTTCGAAAATTTCCTCACTCTATCTTTGTTGGTATCACAAACAACAACTTCATTATTTAGACTTTTAAAGTTTAATGCGTGTCGCTTTCCAATGGAACCAGCGCCAACTATTAGAACTTTCATGAATTATTATTTCTATCATAGTATTCACCGTATTTTACCTGACCAATTGAACTTCTATTAATATCTACTAAGTGAGGTTTTTCTTTAATCAATTCTAAAATATCGTGCATTCCAAATTCTGGTTTCGAGTTATATAGTTCATTATATATGTGGTTAATAAATTCGTAATCTTCAGGTGTATCTAAAGTCCATCTAAGATTTCCGTAGTCATTTTTTGAAGATATTGTTTTAATATTGAATTTAAGTTTGTTTCTCCACAGGTAACTCGTTACAGATTCACCCCTATCTAAACTTGATGTAGCTTCATTCCATGTTTTTTCAAGAGATTTAAATGTGAATACCTCAGTGTCAAGACCATCTGGATATTTATTTATTTTATCTTTAAAAACCCCTGCTCCACATGCTAGACCTACATAATCTAGTGACTCATCATCTTTAAGAGCTAAAACAGCTTTAGACACCAAACTAGGATCAATCAATGGACAATCAGCGGTTATCCTCACAACGTAGTCGGCTTTATAAAAATCAGCTGTTTTGTAAAAACGATCTAATACATCTTCCTCGCTTCCTCTAAAATAATCTATTTCATTTTTATCTAAACACTTGGTTAAGATGTCATCTTGATTTTTATCGCTAGTTGCAACCACTACTTTATCAACTTCTTTTGAAAGACTCAATCTTTCACATATGTGCCAAATAACTGGCATGTTTTGAAGATTCAATAATATTTTACCTGGAAGACGAGATGAACCCATCCTAGCTTGAACAATAGCCACAACTTTATTTTTTTTCATTTATGATTAACCTTCAAATTTATCTCTAATATGCTTGAGCGGTCTTAATCCATCAAAAGGATCTGCTCTCCATTCTCTATCTGGCAATTCAGAAGGCGAAGGTTCTATTTTTCCGTTTCCATCTGCTTCAATTCCTAAATTTAAAATCTTAGTTATTTTAGAGATTTCATCAGGGAGCCAACAATGTCCTGACATATATTCTTCTCCTCTTCCATCTAAGTCTATATGAAACTCAACAAAGCTTATGTCATAGTGAAAGATAGCTCTAATCATAACTTCAGGTGAAGCTGTGTGATCGCTATAACCAACGCTAATATTTAAATTGTTAGTAAAAGGATTAATACATTCTTTAATTGTATTAATTGCTGAAAGGTTAGCATCTTTAACAGGAGTTGGGTATGAACTATTACAATGTAAAACGGTAACATCTTTGCATTGAGTGGATTGTATAAATTTAAGTGCATTTTGAATTTCATCTTTATTGGCCATTCCTGTTGAAAAAACAATTGGCTTTCCGGTTTTACCGCATTTTTTAAAAAGATTTTCCCATAGAAGCTCATATGAGGCAATTTTATAAAAATCAACATAAGGTTCTAGGACGTTAACAGCATCTAAATAAAATGGTGTGCAGCTAAACTTTAAACCCAATGATTTAGACAATTCAGAAAGCTCAGGAATAACCTTCTCGGGCAACTCCCAATTTTTTCTATCACGGTGTTTTTTACTTTTATTCAAAATTTGTTGGGCAAAAAGATCATCAATTTTAAATAATTGAAATTTTACTCCGGTACAACCTGATTCATTTGAAGCATGAATAAAGTCTTTCATTCTCTCAAGATCCCTATTATGATTCGAAGAAATCTCAGCAATAAAGTCAATTTTTTTCATAAAATTCTCTAATAATTGAAATTATTCTTTCTTGCTCAACTTCTGTTAATGTGGGGTAGAGAGGTAATGATAGAGCTTTTTCGTAATAAGATTCAGCATTTGGAAAATCACCAACCTCATATCCAAATTTATTTTTGTAATAAGGTTGTTGATGAATAGGAATATAGTGCACTTGTGTATTTATTTTATTTTCTTTTAAATAATTATAAAGCTCTAAACGTTTTTCACATTGAATTATATAAAGATGGTATGAAAAATTCAAATTTTGATCTGGGTGATTTTGAGGTGTGATTTGGTCTAAAAAATCAAATTCCTGATCATAAACAGATACAATATGCCTTCTCATTTTTTGCCATTTATCACTTTTCTTCAACTGTTCGATACCTAGAGCAGCCTGGAAATCTGTTATTCTATAATTGTAGCCAAGCTCTTGCATTTCATAATACCAGCCTCCTTCATTATTATTTATTAATGAAGAATCTTTAATCATTCCATGTGTTCTAAGTGTTATAAGTCTCTCGTAGATTTCTCTATTATTAGTTGTGATTGCACCACCTTCTCCTGTAGTAATTTGCTTAACAGGGTGAAAGCTAAATGTTGCAATATCTGAAAATGAACAATCTCCCACCTTTCTCAATATTCCATTTTTATCTTTCCAAGTGCCACCTAGCGCATGACAAGAGTCTTCTATAACCCAAAGATTATACTTATCAGCAATCTTATTAATTTCTTCGATGTTTGAGGTGTTACCACCTAAATGAACGTTAATTATTCCTCTTATGCTTTGATCGTTCTTAATTTGTTCTTCAAGTTTTGCTGGATCAAGAGTAAATGTTTTATTAGAAATATCTGAAAAAATTGGATCTCCACCCGCATAAACTACTGAGTTTGCAGTAGCTAAAAAAGTGATAGGAGTTGTTACAACTTTTGTTTTTTTGGTTACTCCTAATGCAAGATTTGCAAGGTGAAGCGCTGCAGTTCCATTGGAAACTGCAATAGCATACTTGACATTGCAATAATCTGCTAAACAATTTTCAAATTCTTCAACTTTTGGTCCTTGTGTTAGCCAATCAGACTTAAGAGTCTCAACAACTGCACTAATGTCATCTTGATCTATAGACTGTTTACCGTAATTAATCATATTTTTTCTATTAATTTTTTCAATTGGTCGACAGATAAAAAATTATCATTGGTTCCACTATCATAGGAAAATCCGTATTCACACATTACGCCTTTATTTGAGGAGCTCTCATTGATAAATTTTTCTCCATGTAGGGTTTGCGTGCTTGGCATTATTACATAATAATCACCGAAATCTACAGTATTTATTGCATCGGTTTTTGTTATCATTTCTTCATGAAGCTTTTCTCCAGGTCTAATTCCAATAATGTCATGCTTTGCCGTTGGAGCAATTGCTTCTGCTAAATCAAGAATTTTATAACTTGGTATTTTTGGAATGAATAATTCGCCACCCCACATTCTCTCAAAACTCATAATTACAAAATCAACACCTTCATCAAGCGTAATGTTAAACCTGGTCATCCTGCTATCAGTAATGGGAATTACATCTTTATCCTTTCTTTTAAGAAAAAATGGAATCACTGAACCCCTACTTCCCATTACATTTCCGTATCTAACAACGGAAAATTTTATGTCTTGATTTCCTTTATAGTTATTAGCAGTTACAAATAGCTTGTCAGATGTAAGTTTAGTGGCACCATATAAATTTATTGGTGCAGCGGCTTTGTCTGTGCTTAGTGCAACGACCTTTTTTACACCTGCCGAAAAGGATGCATCTATGACGTTTTGACCTCCAATAATATTTGTTTTTACAGCTTCAAAAGGATTGTACTCGGTAGCAGGTACCTGCTTGAGCGCTGCTGCATGCACAACATAATCGATATCAATCATCGCCATTTTTAGTCGATTTAAGTCCCTTACGTCTCCAATAAAATATCTCATAGGGCTTGATTCGCCTGTTGGCCAATAATCTTGCATTTCAAATTGTTTAAGTTCATCTCTACTGTAAACAACTATTCTTTTTGGGTTGTAATTATCAAGAAGGTTTTGAATGAATCTCTTGCCAAAAGATCCCGATCCACCGGTAATTAAGATTGATTTATTATTAAACATTTATATCCTTAGTGCAAATGATTGAATTGTATAGTTATTAATTATTTAAATTTTATTACTTTTTCACAAATTGATATGGTGTTGGAGCATTAGACTTCTTATTATTTTGTTCTTCATCAGCATAGTTTTTAATTTGAGCCATTATGTCTAGCCCTACATTTTCTGACCACCTATTTAGAAGTTTAGTGGTTATTTGACCCATCTTTCCATCACCAATATTGATACCATTGAATTGTGTAGTTGGTAAAATACAAAATGGAGTGCCAGTTAAAAATGCTTCATCTGCA
>PABN01000085.1 GCA_002699555.1 Dehalococcoidia bacterium | reverse complement strand
CGCAGCTCTAGAAGGTGGCGTTGGGGCGGTCTGCACCTCGAGCGGAATGGCTGCCTTTCATTTAGCAGTTGCGACTCTTTTAAATACTGGCGACCACATAGTTTCAAGTCAAAACCTTTATGGAGGAAGTCATAACATGATGACCTTCACGATGCCCAGATTTGGGATTTCTACTACTTTCGTCGACCCTCACGATCCGAAGAGTTTTCTTGATGCAGCAAATGAAAATACGAAGTTGTTCTATGCGGAAGTTCTAGGAAACCCTGGGATAGAAGTTTTGGACATTCAAGCTATTGCAGATGCCGCTCACAGTATCGGTGTGCCGCTCGTAGTTGACGCAACTTTTGCAACCCCTTACCTCATAAGACCTATAGAGCATGGTGCAGATGTTGTAATCCATTCTTTAACTAAATTTTTGGGGGGTCATGGTATAGCCATAGGAGGAGCCGTTGTTGATGGAGGTCGCTTTGATTGGGCTGCTTCGGGAAAATTTCCTACTCTTTCTGAGCCATATGACGGTTATCACGGCATAGTTTTCACTGACGAATTTGGACCGCAAGCTCTTTCTATGCGCGCTAGGTCTGAAGGGTTAAAAGATTTTGGAGCTTGTATGAGTCCTTCTAATGCCTTCTACCTTCTTCAAGGAATCGAAACGCTTCCTCTCCGTATGCAAAAACACGTTTCGAACACTCATAGTGTTCTCGAACTTCTTGATAAACATGATGCCGTTGAGTGGATTCGTCACCCTGATCATCCAAGTCACCCTGATCATGAACTGGCAAAACGTTTATATACAAAGGGTTCCGGTGCAATACTTAGTTTTGGAATTTCTGGTGGTCGTGAAGCTGGCAAGAAATTTATCGAATCAGTTGAGCTTGCATCCCATTTAGCAAATGTTGGTGATGCTAAAACATTGGTTATCCATCCTGCTTCTACCACCCATCAACAAATGAGTGCCGAAGATCTATTGACTGCTGGAATCGGAGAAGATCTTGTAAGAATTTCAGTTGGCCTTGAAGACCCAACTGACATATGTGCTGACCTAGACCGAGCTCTTAAAGCTTCACAACGTTAAATCATCATGCTTATTAACCTTGCAGACAGTCATTTCAGTGCAGCCAACGGTGGTATTGATTTAGAGGAAATGGACGAAAAGGAACCTTTGGTTATCTTAATTCATGGTGCAGGCATGGACAGAACTGTGTGGTTCCAGCAAACACGTTTCCTCTCACACCATGGTTACAGGTGTTTTGCTGTAGATCTTCCAGCTCATGGAAGCACTGAAGGACCTCCTTTGGAAACGATTAATGAAATGGCTGACTGGATTTCTTCTGTTATCGAACGACTCGGAGGACCAGCCCACATTGTTGGACACTCAATGGGTTCATTCATAGCTTTGGCAACCGCTGCGAAGCACCCTGACTCTGTTTTGTCGGCGACACTAATTGCTGTAGCTGAAGGAATGCCTGTTCACCCTGACTTGCAAACAGCTGCTGACGACAACTTGCCTAAAGGAGCTAGTTTTATAGCCGGTTGGGGCCATGGTCCCGACCAACACATAGGCGGAAACCCAACCCCTGGACTTTGGATGATCGGGGGAGCTACTGCTGTGGTGGAAAACTCTAAACCTGGAATACTAAGCCTCGACCTTTCAATTTGCTCCAGCTATGAAGAAACCCTTAAACAGGCACAATCTGTTAAATGTCCAACAACTTTGATTCTTGGTTCGCGTGACAAAATGACTCCAAGACGTGCTGCTCAACCTCTTATTGATGCACTAACAAACCCTATGGTTGTTGAGTTGGACGGAGTGGGTCACATGTCAATGACTGAAGCCCCTAAAGAAGTACGTCAAGTGTTAGTTAACAGCTTTTCAAATTTTTAAACCAAGTTAGTTCTGCAGTAGTTCTTTAAAGGGTGTTTCTTTGTTTGGGCCTGGTTCTTTTGGAAGGCCTAGTACCCTTTCCCCGACTATGTTTCTTTGCACCTGATCAGTGCCTCCATATATTGAAGGAGCAGGGCTGAAAATTGTTGCTTCCTGAACTCTTCCATCAAATGAGCTTGAAGAGCTGCTCAACATGCCATCGGCACCGATGATCAGATTCCCTACGTCTCTACTTCTTCGCACGAGCTCACTCATGGCTAACTTGGCCAAATTACCTTCAGCTCCTGTTTTACTGCCCCCTGCTTTAGCTCGAAGCATGTTTAAACGATTCACTTCACCCAATATGTGTAATTTTATGATTTCTTGTCTGACTACGGGGTCGCCTGCTGATCCGACTTTTTGAGCTAAATCTGAAAGCCACCTGATGTTTAACCCACGTCCACCATCACTTTCGATATTCCCTCCAGCGTTTAGAACACATTCACCGACTTTTTTTTCTAGTCGACCTGCTTTTGTTCCTGCAGGTACCGCTACTGGCTCTGGTCCACCACTTCCCAAACTTGACCGTTCGACCATGAGTGTTGTGTTTGCAACTGCCCAACCATTGCCGATTCCGCCAATCACATCATCGTTTGAAACTCGCGCTTCATCGATGAAAACCTCGTTGAATAAAGCACGACCGGTCATTTCTTTTAGGGGTCTAACTTCAACACCTGGTTGATCCATATCAAAAGCAAAATAAGTGATGCCCTGATGCTTCGGAGCGTCAATGTCAGTTCTGGCTATCAGCATTCCTTTTTCAGCTAGATGTCCACCCGATGTCCAAACTTTCTGTCCAGTTATTATCCATTCATCCCCATCTTTAATTGCTCGAGTTTGAAGTCCTGCTAAATCTGATCCGGCACCTGGTTCTGAAAACAACTGACACCATGCTAAGGAGCCATCGATTATCGGCGGTATAAGTCTTTCAATCTGATCAGGGTTGCCGTGCATTGCAATTGTAGGAGCTGCAAGCATCATTCCTAATCCTGTAGGAGGACCGATTACGTCGTGAGTAAAAAGAGTCGACTTAACCATTCCTGTTTCTGCTCGACCCCAGCCTCTACCTCCTGCCTCTACAGGCAAAGAAGTTGCTGACCAACCGGCATCAGCGAGACGCTTCCACCATTCTGAAACAGTTATATTTGGATCCCAATTGTCTTGAATCCACTCAGACAGTTCGACTTTAATTTCTTCAATGTTAATTTCACTCATACATTGATTCTGTCAGCTATATAACAATTCAACTACGTCGGGCTAAATCATCTAAGATATTGCTGTATTAAAAAAATTTATCAAAAGGTTAACAATTGCGCTGGACATCTCTTTTCATACCCACTCTTCGTGAAGCACCAGCTGAGGCGGAAGCAGTTAGTCATCAATTGTTGGTTCGTGGCGGTTTCATAAGACAGTTGCAATCTGGGCATTATTCGATGCTTCCTCTCGCTTGGAGAGTCAATAAGAAAATTGTAAAAATCCTTCGAGAGGAAATGGATTTGATAGGTGCACAGGAAGTCATGCTTCCTGCCATACACCCTGCAAGTGTTTGGCAGAAATCAGGTCGCTGGGACGCAATCGGGGATGACATGTTTAGATTTGTAGACCGTAAGGGTGCAGACCAGGTAATGGCGATGACCAATGAAGAAGTCGTAGCTACTGTCGCTCTTGAGCTGTCTTCCTATCGGGACCTCCCGCAAATGTGGTATCAGATACAAACAAAATTTAGAGATGAGCCAAGACCTAAATCAGGGCTTCTAAGAGTCAGAGAGTTTGATATGAAAGATTCTTACTCCATAGACATAGATGACGAAGGTTTAGACAATTCCTTCAACCTCCACCATCAAGCCTACGAACGTATTTTCGTTCGTCTCGGCCTGCACGCAATTCCTGTAGAAGCTTCATCAGGTGCTATGGGTGGAAGTGACTCAGTCGAGTTTATGGTTGAATCCCCTGCCGGAGAAGACGACGTAGCAGTATGTGATTCGTGCGGGTATTCAGCGAATGTGGAGCGTGCCACTTCCATGATCCCTGAGGTTGAAAACCGTTTAGAAAATGAGACTCTCGAAAAATTCGATACACCAGATATTCGCACTATCGAAGCCCTTTCAGAAGCGGGTCATCCTCCTGAACATCAAATTAAAACCCTTGTTTACATGGTGGACGGTGAACTTTCTCTTATTTTGTTACGCGGCGATCACCTGTTTCAGGAACAAAAGTTTTGCGATGCAACCTCTTCAGTGGAAGTAGTCCCTGCTGACGAAGACATAATTAAAAAAGCTTTAGGAGCTTCACCTGGAAGTCTTGGTGCTGTTGGAGTTGATGGAATACCAATTTTTGCTGACCCTGCCCTAAAAGGACGCTCTGGTATGACCACCGGCGCCAATGAAAATGACTTTCACTTATCAGGTGTAAACATTGAAAGGGATATAAAAGTTAACCAATGGGTTGATATGAGGTCAATAGCCGATGGAGAAGGTTGTCCTTCCTGCGCGGAGTCACTTCGAGTCGTCCGTTGCATCGAAGCTGGCCACATTTTCAAATTAGGGCGCAAATACTCTGAGGCAATGGGTGTAACTGTGCTCGACTCGGACGGCAAATCACAAACCCCCACTATGGGTTCGTATGGGATAGGAGTTGGTCGAGCTATGGCAGCTATAGCCGAAACGCATTGCGATGAGTCAGGGTTAATCTGGCCTATCAGTGTCGCCCCTTACGAAGTTGTTATAACTGTTGTTAAAACTGATGATGAAAACTCAATGAAAATTGCAGACGATATTTATACGGATTTGAGAACTAACGGAATAGACGTTTTGCTCGACGATAGAGAAGAAAGACCTGGAGTTAAATTCGCTGATGCCGAATTAATAGGCATACCTCTCCGAGTGACTATTGGACCACGTGGTTTAGAAAATGGAGTTGTTGAGTTTCTGGATCGTTCTGACCCGGAGAAAGGTCAAGTTGAGATAAAGATCGAAGAAGTAAAAGATTTCTTATCAGAAAAAATTTCCTCTCAATAAGAATTAACCGCATGAGGCAACAATTTTTGGAATAAGGTTTCGCCTTAAGAACTGAAATTACTGGAAGTGGAAGATTTGAATCCTTTAAAACGGAAACAAAAAGTTGTAGCAACAATAGATCTCCCTGGTGTTCCTGAAGGAACAGAAGGAAAAATTCGTGTTGCGAACGGAATCGAATGGTTCCGTTACTGGGTCGACTTCGACAACGGAACAAAACTCGGCCGCGTGGACCATAAAGCCGTAGTGAAAGTCGAAGATTGGGAACAGTTCCAAATTGACCGTACAAATGCTGAAAACGAACCTGATGAATCCGAGGAATCTGTAACCGAAGAGACTTCTTCTGAAACGGTTGCTAGCGGAGGGAATGATCACGGCGTTCCAGAGCATCTTCTAGAACGCAGTAGAGCAGCTAGAGAACGTTTAGGCGCTTAACTAATTTTCTAAATTAGCTACCATTGGAGTCGTAGGTAGGTATCCTACAAATCTGATCTACCACTTTCGGAGGCCAAATTGACATTCAAGCCCGGTGACAAAGTTGTCTATCCACATCATGGTGCTGCAGTAATTGAAAAGAAAGAAAAGAAAAAAGCTTTCGGTAAAACTACTGAATACCTAATTTTACATATGGCTCATGGGGACATGGTCCTTTCTGTCCCAGCTGAAAAAGCCGAAGAAGTGGGAATGCGCTGGCCCATTGCCAAACGCGACGTTCCAGATTTGTTTGAAGTTCTTGAAAAAAGAGATGTAAGAGAACCAGCTAACTGGTCCCGCCGCTTTAAAAACCATCAAGAGAAATTAAAAAGTGGTGATGTTTATCAGGTTGCGGAGGTAGTGAGAAACCTAGCTTTGCGTGACGAAGATAAGGGGCTTTCCGCAGGAGAAAAGACCCTCTACAACAAAGCTCTCAATATTCTTGTATCGGAACTAGCATTTGCACTGAATCTTTCAGAAGAAAAGGCTTTAGAAAAAGTTGAAGACGCTCTCACTGAGTAGCAAAATATAGTTGCGGTGTTAAAACCGAACTATTATCTAGTCAATTAAGGGGTCGCATGGGGAAAGAGCGTCGAATAGTTGTAGGTATCGAAGGTTCCGGTTATGCCAAAGCAGCACTAGTTTGGGCGCTAGAGGAAGCACTTCACCGAGATGCCCTGGTTGAAGTCGTCACCTGCTATTCACCCACATACATACCGTCTTCACCTGATCTCGGGTATGTGCCTTTCGATGGAACAAATCTAATTACCGAAGTCGAAAAACTCCAAAATGAAGTTGTGGAATCCGCTTTAGAAATCGCAGGGAAGCCAGATGTCCAAATCAAAAAAACAATTCAAAAAGGAAGAGCTCCTGAAACTTTAATGTCCCTAGCTGAAGGTGCTGACATGCTTGTAGTNGGAAACCGTGGAAGAGGTGGTTTCNCTGGANTNAGACTTGGCTCAGTCAGTCAAGCTATATCTCATCACAGCCCGTGTCCGCTTGTAATAGTTCGAACCGGTCTTATAGAGGGATAAAAACACGGTGAGTTCTTGGAAATAAAACCTTTTTACAATATTGGGCTTGCAGAAGTTATGGAAGAACAACTTTGGTTAGCTTTCACCAGTTCAGGAATTTGCTCCTCTAAATTCAAAAAAATAACAACTCTTAAAGACTTTAAGAAACAACTTAAAGAAAAAACTGGAAACAATTTTTCAAGAGTTAACTCTTTACCCAAGGATTTAGAAGAAGGTTTAAACCAATGGATAGTAGAGGGTTATTCTTCAAAACTTCAGTTTGAAATTTCCGCCTATTCATCTTTTCAGCAAAAAGTTTGGAAAAGTTGCTCTCAAATCCCTTTAGGTGAAACCACTACTTACTCAAAGATTGCAAAAACCATCAATGCTCCTAAAGCCCAACGCGCTGTTGGTTCGGCTCTGGGAGCAAATCCGATTCCCCTACTTATTCCTTGCCACCGTGTTGTACGAAGCGACGGAAGTGCAGGCGAATACGCTTACGGAAGTCGCCTGAAAGAACTTTTACTAGAACGAGAAAAATGCGCTAATGTTCTTGGCTGAACGACTAACACAGGGTGTCTTATATGTCTGATAATAATTTAGAAGGTGGAATCACTGTCGAGACGAAGGACCGGATTCTCTTAATGGGAATCAACAGGCCTTCCAAAATGAATGGTTTCACACCAGAAATGATGGATGAACTCGCTGACGCTTATACAAAACTTGAAGATGACCCTGAGCTTTGGTGTGGAGTGCTTTTCGCCCATGGAGACCATTTCACTGCAGGCCTCGATCTTCCAAAGTTCCAAGAGAGAATGCAAAAAGGCGAAAGAGGTCGCGGAAAAGGGAAAGTTGACCCTACTTCTTTAGGTCGTCGGTGCACGAAACCTATAGTTTCAGCTGTGAAAGGCGTGACTTACACACTGGGAATTGAACTGATGCTCGCTGGCGACATTGTTGTCGCCGCTGACAATTGCCGTTTTTCACAATTAGAACCGTTAAGGGGCATACATGCCACCGGTGGAGCGACAATACGTTTTGTCCAACGGTGCGGTTGGGGTAATGCCATGTATCACCTTCTCACCTCCGACGTGTTTGATTCTGAAGAGGCTTACCGTGTGGGACTTGTCCAAGAAGTCGTTCCTTTTGGATCTGAACTTGAAAGAGCAATTGAACTTGCAGAAATAATTTGTGAAGGAGCACCTCTTGCAGTTCAAGCGACTAAGCGCTCTTCAATGCGTTACGTAGTTGACGGAGAACAAACAGCTATTGATGCAATGGGCGCAGACCAGACAGCACTTGCCGGAACCGAAGACGCTCAAGAAGGGGTTGACTCTTTCAAGGAGAGAAGAAAAGGAAACTTCAAAGGCCGCTAATCAAGGCCAGTCAATTTTTGAAATCTCATCTCGTAACCGGTATTTAAGAATTTTTAATGTCGGATTTCTTGGTAACAAACCCTCATAGTTGATTAGTTGTTCTGGAACTTTTTGTTTCATTAGTCCTTCAGATTCACAAACTTCTATCATTTCTTCGAATTCTAGAGGGACACTACCTTCTGTAATTTCCACAACAGCACAGACCCTTTCCCCTCTTTCTTTGTCGGGAAGACCTATGACTGCCACAGCTGCAACTTTTTGGTGTGTGTACAAAATATCTTCTATTTCTTTTGCTGAAATATTTTCGCCTTTTCGGATAATTATGTCTTTGACACGACCTGTTACCGAAACATGTCCGTCTTCTCTCATCACTCCTAGGTCGCCTGTAAGGAATCTGCCAAGAGAATCGAATGCCTCACTATTTAATTCTGGATCTTTATAACCTTTAAATAGTTGAGGGCCTCCAACTGCTATTTGCCCTTCCTCTCCTGGGTTGCATTCTGATCCATCAGGTCTGACTATTGTCACTTCCACACCGAAAACTGGTTTTCCCTCTGTGTGAGCTAATTGATCTGGGTCATCTTGAGGTGACCCTTGGCAAATCATTGGACTTTCCGTCATGCCGTAGCCATGTGCAACCGGAATGCCCATTTCGTCTACAACTTCATGGTAAATCTCAGGTGGTTTCGGAGCTCCTCCGCCTGAAAGTAATCGAAGGCTAGGTATTAGAGGTGCATCTGGTTGTTGGCGCTGAGCTCCTAGAAACATCGAGTAAAAAGCTGTGCTTCCTCCTGCCATTGTTACTCCGTGGCGTTTATAAGTTTCAATAGTTGACTCAAGTTCGAATTTTTCGATGAGAACTGCTGGAAAACCATTAGCGAGCATGCAAACAAGGTAATCAGGGCCTCCTATGTGAGCGTAAGGAAAAGCTATGGATCCTATGTCATGCTCTCCCATGTTTAGAGCTTTTGCTAGGCCTACTCCACCAGCTATCAGAGTTGAATCTGTATGCATAGCTCCTTTTGGGTCTGAAGTTGTACCTGATGTGTAATAAATCCATCTGATTGTTTCTTCTGAGTTTGAGTTGTTTTCTTTCGGAAGATTCTTAGGGTCGCCTTCGGGCAGGTCGTCATATATCTGAACTATCTTTGGTGGATTCTCCATATCAACTGTCGAATTTTTCACCATTTTCTGATAATCAAACCCGTTCCATTCTCCTGGGACCAGCACTAGTTCGGAACTTGTTTGTCGAATGCAAAACCCGACTTCTCTTTCACGGTAGATGTGGATAATTGGGTTCTGGACCGCACCTATTCTGGACAAAGCTAGAGAAGTTATTATCGTTTCTATCCGTGTAGGCAAAACCCAAGTTACTGGTGTTCCTTCTCTGACTCCGAGATCCATAAAACCTGCAGCTGTTTTTTCAGCTTTTTCATGAACTTCTGAGAAGGTTAAAGAACGATCAGAATCGTCAATAAGCATTTTTTTGTCACCACTTATTTGAACTCGTCTTATAAAAAGTTCCCAAAAAGTTTTGGCATCATAAATTGCTTCATCCATCTCTAGCAAAATAACCGCTTAAATCACTTTTTATGTACTCGCGGATGAATTGCTTAGCTCCAGAACGCAAATGTGCCTCTACACTTATCTATTCGGGATGTGGCGCAGTCTGGCAGCGCACCTGCTTTGGGAGCAGGGGGTCGGGAGTTCAAATCTCCCCATCCCGACCAGTTTTTTCTTGTTTTGACGGTTCGAACATTTTTTTGATCCTGACGGACCTTTCAGACACATTTCGAAAAATTAAAACCTTCTCGCGTCACGCTCACTTGAGATGAACTGCCCTTGGAATGATATACATGGACGCGATGGAACTTTATTCAAACCCTTCGATTGAAACCAAGGAAAAGAGACTTATTCCTAGATGGTTAGGAATATCTGCTGTTGTTCTCTCAACTATTTCATTACTGATGTCTGCACTTGCTCTTGTATCAATAGCAGATAGTGAAGAGGAAGAAGTAAATCAACTGAGTTGCAGCACCTTATATGAGGTGATTACTGCTTCATTAGCAGCACCTGTCCCTGATAATACGGGTATTTTGGAGGCGTTGAGGGGCACCATGTGGCCTAAATGTGATTTAGATTGGGACTTACTAGACGATATACCGGAATAAAGATTTGTTATTTCTGCAGCTGTAATCACATCTGCTTACCGAAAGGAAGGACGCTAATGAATTCGATTCCAGAAAGTCATTTAGATCTATTCGATATGCCTACTGTTTGGCATGTTGCAACGATTGGTCCCGACGGAGAACCCCATGTTTCTCCAGTGTGGGCAGATTTTGATGGTACCCATATCAGATTTCCTCATAAAGTTGGAAGGCAAAAATGGAAGAATTTGGAAAGCGATGCACGTGTTTCCCTGTCAGCTACCGATCCGGGAAATCCTGAGCGTTATCTAGAGATTCGGGGAAGACTTGTGAGCTGGGAGTCAGAAGGGGCTCTTGATTTTCTTGACTCTATGGCAAAAAAATATCGAAACGAGGAAGAGTTTCCACGTGAGCATGCAGCTCCGATTGAAGATCGGATCACAGGTGTAATAAAGCCAGACCGATACACGTCAATGGGTTAAATTTCTCTCCTGTTTATTTCTCTAGTAAAATAATCATGTGTCAACTATTTCTGCAGATTTGAATCAACTCCTGCCCTTAACTAGCGACACACCGAGTTGCTCAGAACACAGCCAAGCCATTGACCTAGATCCGCGCGGTACTGCTTTAAACATCGATGCTGTCATTCTAATAGAGCTGCAACTACCCTGGCCAAAACCAGTATTCATGCACCCTAATTTGAAGAAGTTTGCATCTTTAATGAATACTTCAATGGGAATAACTAGAGTTTTAGCTTGCCAACCGCGCTCTAATGAACAAACCACCACCGTTACGGTCTTCTGCAAAGAAGACATAACTTTCGATAGATGGGTTTTTGAATTAGAAAACGAAAACTCACTTGCGGAATTGATCGAAACTCTAATTTCTTCAAAACCAGAAAATATCGACACCAGTAAACAAATCGAGGAAAACAAAGAAGCAGTCCTGCTCTGCACACAAGGAAGCCACGACATCTGTTGCGGAAGCAAAGGGACTCGTCTGGCAAACCAAATTGAAGAACAAGATAACAATATTGATCTATTCAAAGTTAGTCACCTAGGAGGACACCGCTTCTCCCCGACTGCTATGACAATTCCAGATGGACGCATGTGGGCGAATCTAGATCTAGTAACCCTGGATTCCATTCTTAAAAAGCAAATCGAGACAGAAGAAGTAGCTAGATTTTGCAGAGGTTGGGTGGGCGCTATGAAAGGTCCAGAACAGATAGCTGAAATCGAAATTTTTAAACAAATTGGCTGGGATATAGACGACCAAAAACGCAACACGAATTCAAATACTTCAAATGAAGGCTGGTCTGTTGAGATTTCACTACGCGACGAAAAATGGACTGTAGATATAACACCAGGTAGACAAGTGCCTGTCATTACTTGCAGGGCTGAAGGTGGATTACCTTTTACGACAGAGAGCGAATACATAGTCAAATCAGTTGAGAAAGCTAATCAGAACTAAAAGTGTTTTACCCGCAGTTAAAACATTAACTTCAATGAATTACAATACTTTCAAAGCAGAAATGAGGAACAATGGACACAAGCGCTTTCCGAGGCGGAATACCCGCCTTGATGACTCCATGCAATGAAGATCGCTCTCCTGATTTTGATGCCCTAGTTGAAAAAGCAAAAGAACTAATTTCAAAAGGAATGAACAGTGTTGTTTACTGTGGTTCCATGGGCGACTGGCCTCTCCTCACAGATAAACAACGCCAAGAAGGAGTTGCTCGTCTATGTGAAGCTGACATACCCGTAATAGTCGGCACAGGGGCACAGAATTCAACTATTGCATCTGAACACGCCGCTCATGCCCAATCAGTAGGAGCGAAAGGGCTCATGGTAATTCCTCGTGTTTTATCACGTGGAACTTCCTCCAAAGCTCAAAGAAACCATTTTTCCGACATACTGTCAGCTGCTCCAGAAGTTCCAGCGGTTATCTACAACAGTCCTTACTACGGATTTGAAACACGCTCAGAGTTGTTTTTCGACTTACTCAAAGACTTCCCTAATCTCGTTGGGTTTAAAGAATTCGGTGGTGCTGAATCACTGAGCTACGCAGCTGAAAATATTACTAACCAATCAGAATCACTTTTACTAATGGTAGGAGTCGACACCCAAGTTTTTCATGGATACGTCAATTGTGGAGCGGAAGGAGCAATTACCGGTATAGGCAATGTCCTTCCAGACGAAGTTTTAACCCTTATATCACTTT
>PABN01000084.1 GCA_002699555.1 Dehalococcoidia bacterium | reverse complement strand
GGTAACTCGAAGGCTCCTTCGCGTCGTAGTAGACCTCCAACCAATCCGTGTTGGGAACGTTGGGGTAAGAGGTGACCTTCACATCCATTCCAGCGGCGTTGGGATCGTATTCGGGGATGCCAAAGTATTCGAGTTCCACTATACGGAAATAATTGGTTTGACCAGAAATTTTAGTGACAACGACGGCGAAATAGTCGTATACCGAGGTCGCGTTTACGCTATATTGGTTCTCGTTTTTAGCTCCTTGCCCGGTTATGGAAAGAAGTGGTGTCCAATTTAAATTATCGTTTGAACCATAAAGTATCCAGTCTTCAGGAATACGTGTCGAGTCATTATCTCTCAACCAGATTTTCATATATTCTAACTTAATCTTGTTTGGTAAATGTAATTTTATCCATTCACCATTAACAGCCCCCGTTCCTAAATTAAAAGTTCCGGTGTATGCGTTATCCGTACCATTGTAAGTATTAGTTAATTGATCGTTTGCCCATGCATTGTCAGCCGTGCTAGCATCGGTGGTACCTTCGAATGCCTTCCAGCTATGTCTATCAGTATCAGCACTATTACTACTTTCAGTAACGTAATATCCCTGATATCCAGAACTCTCACCCGCCGCCGCCGTCAAAGCCACCCGTGGATACTTGATGAGTTTCTTTGAGCGGGGAAACTCCGTGACGACGTTGGAGTTCACTTTCATTGAGGAGGTGTTCGAGGTATGAATCATATTGATATCACCTTCGAGGCGCGTGTTTCCCACGACGTGTAAATTCGATGAGGGTCCGTTCTGGTCGACACCGATTCCTATACCCATCTTTTGTGTGTCGACAACGATATTGGACGTCGCCCCACGATATATTGCTTGATTCATGCCTTCATAATCGAGTATACCGTACCCTGACATATCTATTATGAGGGGAGGTTATTTTTACGATAAATAACGTATGATCACGATTCCTGAGCCACCGCTGCCACCTGTTAATGTTGTATTTCTAGAAGCTCCACCCCCTCCACCTAGACCATCTGTTCCATTCCTATCGGATGTTGTCGTGGATTGATTACAATCTCCACCTCCTCCCAATCCACCGTTACCTTCTGTTCCGTTTCCGGAACTTCTATGACCCGCTCCACCTCCTCCGCCTCCATAATATGTGGATGTTCCAGAAATACTACTTTGAATACCATCGCCTCCATGTCTTCCCTCCGCGGCATTTTTACCCCGCCTTCCAGCACCTCCACCACCACCACCACCATATGTTGTCTGACCATTCACTTCTCCCCTACCACCCTCATTTCCCTGTGGAAGAATACCGAATCCTGGTTCTAAGCGTCCATTAGTGGCAGTACCCGCCCCTCCTCCTCCACTCCCACCTTCGTAATCGTTATTAGGTAAATCTGTATTAAAATCTCTACCTCCGCCACCACCGATTGATTCGACAAACGTTCCTATCGACGAATTACCTCCTTTCATACCCGATAAATCAGACGCCATGTCATATTTACCTTGACCTCCCGCACCTACCGTTATCATATACGTTCCTGTGGGTATCAATAAAGTCCCGGTTTTAACACCACCTCCACCTCCACCTCCACCTATATCACGACCCGGGGCACCACCACCTCCAGCTACTACCAAATATTCTATGAGTCCGGGAGTTGTTACAGTAAATGTTCCATCACTCGTAAACGTATGTGTTTTATGCCCCGGAGCGTTGGTAGTTGATTCGGTTCCTCCGGAGGCGGATACTTTTGTGTATCCGTGAATCGTACCACCCACCTCCACATTCCCCGACGTCACGAGACTCGTCGTGGGATTCGTAAACTGAATCGTGTGTGTAGTTGTATTTCCCATGTCCGTCACACCCTGTAAGCTATGTCGAGCCACGACATTGACTGTACCCATTGTCATGATACCCCCGATCGACACATTTCCCGATATGATCGCGTCACGTCCGACGGATATGTTCGCGGTCGATTGGAATCCCGTTGTGACGTTAGTTGAAATAATAGTATCTTCGGTCGAATTATTCACGTTCGTCACATTCTCGAGACCGTACGATTGAACAATCTCAAAGTTCTCTATCGAGAGGGTTCCACCGACCACCGCATTCGAGGCGGTTACGAACCCCGTCGTGGGGTGATTAAATTGAACGACTTGATTGGTAATGTTACTCTCAGTTGTCACGGCATCTAGACCATATGACGGGACAATTGCGACGTCACCTAGTGTGAGTGCATCGGCGGATATATTACCGCTGACGACCAAAACATTCGATCCATCGTCATCCACGTACAAATTTGACCCGACACTTAATTCGTGGCCAGGATCGGCGTTTGCGATACCGACGTTACTCGTCGTGAAATAAATTTCACCCTCCGCGTTTGTACTCCACACACCACCGGTTCCACCCGAAGACCATTCAGGTATTCCACCCGCGGATACAGATAACACGTCACCCGAACTCCCTATTCCGAGACGATTAAGTGTATTCGTCGCACTCGCGTATATGATATCACCTGTCGTCGATGTTCTGATCGGAGCGAGATCTGTTTCGAGATTTGTAATGCGTACATTGTTACTGGAAAGGTTCGAAGTTAAATCGGAAATCAAATCTGCTTGGACCGTGTTCGCATCTTCTAAACTAGAAATCCGCGAAGCGTTATCTGATAAATCAGTTCTCAAGCCTGTGATAAGGCCACCTTGAACATTGTTCGCAGTTTCCAAAATAGAAATACGCGAAGCGTTATCTGATAAATCAGTTCTCAAGTCGGTAATAAGGCCGCCTTGAACATTGTTCGCAGTTTCCAAAATAGAAATCCGCGAAGCGTTATCTGATAAATCAGTTGTTAAGTCGGTGATAAGGCCGCCTTGAACATTGTTCGCAGTTTCCAAAATAGAAATGCGTAATACATTCGCTGTCAGATCGGATTCTAAAGCCACTCCGGTAAGTTCTGTTCCATCACCCAAAAACTTTCCCGTAGATACGACATTTCCGTGAACGGTCAGAACATTCGCACCTGCATCGCGGACGTACAAATTTGCACCAACTTGTAACGTGTTACTCGTGAGTGTGTGTACATTTCCTATACCGACATTACTAGCAATGTATACATCGTTATTTGCCCCGTCCGACCACTGACTCAGTGTTCCCGTGATGGCACTCGGAGGAATGTTTGTCAGTTGCGCACCACTTCCCTTGAATATCGCCGCCTCTACAGTTCCACTGGCTATGAGTGAAGTACCCGTATTCGTGAATTGGACGGTATTCGATGTTGCGTTTGATACATTGACAACATCATCGAGTGATTTGGTGTTGATACTCGTTTCTAACCCAGAAATAAGACTGGATTGAACCGTATTAGCCAATTCGAGATCAGTCGCACGGTTTTCGAGTGTGGAAATTCGGATAACGTTTGATTCGAGATTACTCCATATATGTGTGTTTGACGTTTCGAGATTACTGATGCGAGACGCATTTGAAGTTACGTCAGTTTCGAGATCGGAAATAAGATCAGATTGAACTGTATTCGCATTTTCTAAATTTACGATACGCAATGTATTTGACGTAACATCGGTTCGCAAACCTTCGATCAGTAAGACATTTGCTGATAAATCTGACTCGAGTGCCACACCGGTGAGCTCCGTTCCATCACCATAATATTTACCGTGAGTACCTACAGTGATGTTATTTTGAGTTACGAGATTACCCAACACGTTTAGTGTGAAAATATTCGCAGTGTCGTTCGTAATATCCGAATCTTCAAGAGTATTTTGAGTGTATCCCAATGTAAACTGATCATCATATGAACCACCCGTCGCACCATGATGAATTAGAGCTACATTCGCGTTCGGCCTTTGCATAAGAATACCGACATCGGTTGTGGAAGTCGTATTATTATTGGCGATACCTATGATCGCATCATTAACAAGTTTGGTTTCCGATTCAACTATAAATCGTTCACCGCGCATGAATATATTTCCAGTTACGTCGAGATTTGATGTTATGATCGTCGCATCGTTGGTGGTTGATATGAACGAATCTCTGAGAATTTTATTGGAATCGGCATATGGTATCTTAGTTCCGGATAAACTACCGATTGATATAACACTACCTACATCTAAGCGTCCTGATGTCACGAGCGACGTTCCAGCATTCGTGAATTGAACAGTATTCGATGTTGCGTTTGACACATTGACAACATCATCGAGTGATTTGGTGTTGATACTCGTTTCTAACCCAGAAATAAGACCGGACTGAACTGTATTAGCCAACTCTAGATCAGTTGCTCGCGTTTCAAGGGCATCCACGCGGCCAGCGTTAGATGTCATATCGGAAAAAAGAGCAACACCCGTGAGTGTCGTACCATCACCATAATAACTTCCACCCGAACCAACCGTGAGATTGTTTTGTGTGACAAAATGTCCGAGAACGTTAACAGTTATGATATTTGCTGTGTCGTTTACGATTGTGGTATCGGATGCTGTATTTTGTGTGTACCCTATCGTAAGTTCGTGGTTATGTGGATTTCCAGAAGCGCCGTGGTGAACAAGAGCAACATTTTTGGTCGGGTGGTTCATGATCATACCAATATCAGCACCATGTAACGTATTATTGTTAGCGATTCCAATGATTCTATCATTGATTTTAAGAGATTCTGATTCGATTGTGTATGCCTGTCCAGACATGACGATATTTCCGGTAACTTCCAAATTGGATGAGACGACAACCGTATCCGTAGTTTCACTGATGGAAGAATCTACGAGTGTATTATCGGAATTTACATACGGAAATTTCGATGGCGTTAATCCACCGACACTCAATTGATTACCGATATTCACATTTCCGGTGGTGACAATACCGGTATCCGTATTTGTAAATTGAACTGTATTAGATGTGACATTACCCTTATTTACCACGTCATTGAGTGTTGAAGCAACTCCCGAAAGAAGTGAACCATCACCTTCGAACGATGTAGCTTTTACACGCCCCGCAACTTGATTCAATTCAATGGCGGTACCCACATTGAAGTTTGTTCCCACGTACGCATTTCCATTCACGTGTAAACTTGCGTGAGGGTCATTCGTCGTGATGCCAACTCTATTATTTTCTGTATCGACGAATAAATGGGATGAACCAACTTTGAGATTACTTTCCACTTCTACTTTCCCTGAAAAGATATGGCTCGTCGTCTGTACCATTTATATTAGCTTAGATATTATTGATTAAGAACAATTGCTTCCAAAGCAGCTAGACGTTCCTCTAGACTTTTTACCTTTTCCTTTTCGGCTTGGAGCTGACGATCCACTTCTTGGAGGGCGGCTGTGGCGACCGTCCATATGGAGTCTTTTTTAAGTGTATGAAAATCTTTAACTTCTTGACCGTATACACGTATGAATTTTGTACTATCATTCTCTCTTGTGAATACATATTCAGTTAAATCTGTATCAATGCGAATCCGATGTTCGTCTAGGATTTCGACAATATCAGCCTTTAGTATATTTGACTCAGATTCTGGTATTTTCATTTCGATAGTCATAGAACCACTTTCCAAATTTGATGTATTAAACGTCTGAAACTTGATAATGTTTGGTAATTCAACTTCACAGACTTCATAAATATTCGGTATAACGTTCGTAGTTATTCTACATGCTTCCGGTAAAACGGAAAGAACTTCCTGTGCTATGAAACCCCACACTTCATTATCATACGGATAATCTATATATTTATACTTTTTTGGTTTTAATAATCGAATTATGTTAAGTGCATCTTCATCGTTTACGTCTTTAATACTTTCTTTAATTCGTTCATCAGAACTTTGTAACATACCATTTGACGCGATGAAGAACAATCTGGTAATTACATGACCTTGAGCGAATATAGAAGTAGCGCCGAGGGAGAGGCTGCCGCCCCCGGTTCCGTCGTACGTCGGGAGCGCAGACGATCCACGAAGATCGCCATTCAAGTCTGTAAAGTCAAAGTATGTCAACTTGAACTGTGTCGAGTTGTTGTTATTCGGATCACGGACCAAAAAATTACTATTCGACCCGTACGAGGCTATATGTAAGGGTGTAAGTGGAGACGTTGTCCCAATACCCAGATACCCCGAACTGTTCATACGCATCTTGTCCGAGTTATTTACCCTAAACGCTATACTCTGTCCAGAAGTGCAGTTTAAGTAAGTAAAACCGGAACTCGATTGTAATAGTGCATAGTTGCCCGTGGTTGATCTATCGACGTGAGAAAACGAAGCATGGTCATCATGTCCCGTATAACCTATGGCAGCTCGTCCAAAGTAACTCGTCGTGTCTGAGTTATATGCTCCTCGTATTGAGCCATTAACGTTCAACTTTGCACCTGCAACCGCATCTCCACCTATTCCGACATTACCAAGTGAATAGTAAATATCGTCGGGATTCGATATTGATTCAATCCACTTCGAATCGTTTAAACCTGTAATTTGAGATCCGTCACCGTAAAGTTGTGTCGCGACCACACCTCCGTTAATTTGGAAAACATTAGAGTCCGTCGGATCGGGTACTGTTTTTATACCAACCTTATTGTTCACGCGATCGATGAAAAATGTCGGTTCGGTCTCACCTGTAGTAAGGTTTCCAGAAACGAGTTGAACGTTTGTGTGTGCCATTCTATAAAGTGTATATATAAAAAACATCTTTACAAACGACGTAAAATGTCGTTTGGAGAGTATGCGTTTAGTATCCGAATGTAATTGGGGAACCACTTCCTATGGTCAAACTCGTGAGCGCACCTGATACATTCCTGGAAATGTACTCGACAAAAATGTTATAATTACCATTCGCTCCTATAGCGGCAGATGGTTTAATACTAACCGTCGTGGGTGCGATGGTAACTGTCGAACTCCATGGATTTGTGTTTGTGTTTCCGAAAATGGACATGGGTCCCATCGCAATATCCAATGGGGTTGCATTACCGCCACGTTCACCACCAGCTACGTCGAGTGTCATCGTACTCACTTCTGTGTCATCGTTATCAAGTAACTGTGCGACAATTTTCGCATAGAAGACGTGTTGTGAAAATGTCAAGGTAAGTTTAGCTTGTTCGGTCGTTTCACCACCACTGTATGCTCCCTGATGACTGTATGTCTTTTTTGTCACACCACCTGTGTTCGTGATAAGACCACCTTCTATCGCCGCGTTACCACGAACATCTAACACGTTGGGGTAATTTCCAGTAGTATCTATAAAACATGTATCACCCACGGAAATCGTGTGAACGGGTGCTGTATTCGCCACACCCACGTTAGAACTTGTGAATAGTTTACCGTACACGTGAACATTCATGGTTTCGTTTGATTTTGGAACAACTTCTGTGTCTTCCATCGCGCAAGTATCCGTATACGCGATGACGAGTTCAGTGGCACTTGCGTCGTAACATACGGCGACGTTTGATCCACTTGGTCCACGGTTATACACGTGACCCAAATCAAATGACACTAAGTTCGTATTATTCGTTCCTAATTCGACGAGACCGTCCTTGATGGTTGTATTTGTAACGTGAATGTTTGCGATCGTACCTACCGATGTGACATTACCAGTGACGTATAAGTTTCCAGTTACAGTGATGTCTCCCTCCACACCCGCACTCGCTTCTGAAATACCCGGTAAAGTTACGGGTACTTCCGACCTGAAAAGTTGTTTTGTACTCTGATTATACATGACGAACGTGTTTGTTGTCGCCAATGATCCATCACCGTCGAATACGGAAGTGAGTTCGAGTGGAGTTAAATAAAATCCACTCGCGATGGTCGCGTCAATCTTTTCATTACTGGCATTGATAACCACGGAATTATCAGCCTGATCTTCCCTACAATTTTTACCGAAACGAAGCTCTGTAGCTCCACCGACGGTACTTAAGTTCTTCGGCATTTAATATACCATCTGATTTTAATTCGCGTACATGAGACCCGCCATGCCATTGTTAACCCTGAGAATATTGTAGTTTACAGCGTATATGGGATCTATGATTGCGCGTGATTGACTGTGAATTTTTACTTCTTGGACGCGACTAAAGTTAAGAGATCCTGTTGGCTGATTTGAACTTGTATTGAGGCAGAAGCAGTGGAGAAAACAATCTGGGGATGTTACAAAGTTCGTGTGATAATAACTCATGATATCGACAAAATGTGGTTTTGCCCATTTATAAACGCTAATATCCGTTCCATTTATACTTAATTTAATTTTATTGTCGATCGACGTCAATGTACTTTCAGAGTTTGTGTTCGAACACGCAATATACTTAACGGGGTGGTTGAACATAAGTTCCTGGGTCATATCACCGGACGGAACTGATTTTTGAACTTGTGTGATGAGAATGTCATGTTGACGCGACGCCATGATGCCACGTTCTTCATTATCGAGGTAATAATAGTTCGAATACGCTTCTACATTATAGTTTCCGGCATTGGGACCCCAATAAATGCGTATATCAACTGTGTGATATTGTAAAGCGACGAGAGGAATCGCGGATTGGGGACCTTCACAAAAGAAGAATCGAAGAGGGTAGAAATACGAGCGAGCACTCGCACCTGGATGAGTGCCGTTAGAACTTTTAGTGACATTTTGTGCAAATGTATCAATCGCAATCTTTTCTGTGAAATCGTGATCTTGAACATCAATGACTTGACCACCTATAAGAAGTTCGACCTTGTCGATAATTTCACCCCAATCTTGAATATCGACAGCTTGTGTGTTATCGTCGATTGTGAAATATGTATACCCAAGAAGATCACCATTTCTTTCAAAACGGATAGAGGACATGGAATTACCTTTCACAGATCCTTGTATCGTTTGTTTTTCGATAGACTGTGAAAAGTTAGAATGTCGTTTAAACGTGGATGTAAAAAACGAAATCTCTGGTTCACCGATGATATGTTCATCTTGCGCTCCTACGGCTATGAGTTGTACCAATCCAGAAGACATTCTTATTACAATAGTATAATTTTTAAATTACGAATGTGTACCGCCCTGAAACGTTCACGCTAAATTTTTCTTTCTGCACGTGATTTTAAGAATAAACATGGCGTTTACGACAGTAGCTGTATCTCCATTTTGTTCATCTATGTTAAATGTTAAACGATCGAGTTTTCTAATGGGATTGTGATATACTTGTATTATGGGATAATCATTTTTAAAGACCATAACTTTTGGAGTTTGGCTGGGACCAATTAATACGTGCTGACCCACTATCGTACCGAACACACCGTTGAGATGATTATCGGTAGACGCATCGAGATCCTTCTTAGCGCGTTGTGAGAAATACGAGCGAAGTTCCTCGATTCCGATGTGAAAGGCGGTTTGTGTTAAACCACCTGTCGTGGTTAATGTAGCGGCTATCAACTGAGCCTGAACAACATTTTCGAGAGGTGTAGGTAAATGAGCGATAAAATCAGTTTTGTTCGTCTGGTCAATAGTATCAACCGTGACCGTGTGAACCTCGTGTTCGGTATCGGGAATGCCGGGCTGAGATGGAGCTATGATGAGCGCCATTTATAATACGTGTAGAAATTTTCCACTTATAATTCTATTCGAATGTAACTGGAAAGGTATATTTTTTTATGTTTAGGCTACGATCTTATAACTGGCATGATCGCGTACGAGTTTTTGACCACCACACACACCACCCGTGCTCGTGGAGTAAACACTCTCATTGAGACAATCGGGACTACTCTTGAGCGTCGTGAGAGACTCTTCGGAGACGGGTTCAATCTTGACGGGGGCGGGCTGGTACATGCTGGTCTTGGGACCAACGAAGACCGCGATAACGATGATGAGAAGAACGACGATGGCGATGACACGGAGTGTTCGGCGATCGATGGAGTTGAGCTTCATTTTATTGTCTACTGACATTTTTTTATAAAGTGCGTTAAAGAGAATAGATTAGTTTCAATATAGAGAGTAATGGACGGTGAAATTATTCTCGACACGGGAGGAAATACAGTCATGAAACTTGATGATAAAGAACAAGCCATGATGGATGAGATTCAACTCGATTTTTCCAAACCGCGTACACACGCTCCCCCGACTGCGCAACGTATGTTTCGTCAGCCACCACCCGAGTCTGCCAATTTTCAGGAAGATGTAGATGCGTTTGCTAACCCAACGAAACAGAGTGTACCTCCCCCTCCTCAGATGGAGGATCCCATAGATCACGGTGAATATTCTGAACCTCCCCAATACGAAGGTGGTGGTTTTGATTACGGTCAGATGGAACCTCAGGAGGAACAACCTTCCCCTGGATATAAAACTATAGACGAGGAGAAATCGGATCTTGTCAACAAACTTGGTCGCCTGGAAAAACGTGGATTCAACGTCAATAAACGCCTGAATGCGTATTCGCCTATCGATGAGTTGAGGACAGAGGTGAAACGTATTACATACAGCATAGAGGTTGACAAATCCATCAAATTTTCGAGGCGTATGCTTATCGCATGCGTCACCGGTTTAGAGTTTTTAAACAAGAGATACAATCCATTCGATATTCAGCTCGACGGTTGGTCTGAAAACGTCATGGAAACGCAGGATGATTACGATGAAGTGTTCGAGGAGTTGTTCGTCAAATACAGGACGAAGATGCACGTCGCACCAGAGGTGAAACTGATCATGATGCTCGGTGGAAGTGCGATGATGTTCCATCTCACGAATAGTATGTTCAAGTCTGTGATGCCAAACGTAAATGATGTGATGAAGCAGAATCCCGATCTCATGAACAATATGATGAGTGCGGTTCAGAATACGATGGCTAACCAGGCATCCGTACCCGCTTCGACACCTACTCCTCCAGGCGAGCGTCACGAGATGAAGGGACCTGGGTTAGATATTTCGAGTCTCATGGGTGGAATTATGATGCCCCCAGCTCCCCCTGTGAACACGTCTACGATTACACCCGCACAGGAGTATGTTCCAGAAGTTGATGAAGAGGATGATATTTCAGATATTGTTTCAGAACAGGGTGGAGATAAATCGGGTGAAGGTGACGATGAAGTCAAGGAGGTTAAAATGCCCGCTTCCAAAGCTAAGCGTGGGCGAAAGAAGAAGGTTGAAATAAATTTGTGAATATAGTATAAATGATAGGCTATTGTCCGATTGACTTCGATGAGCCGATCGAAGACTTTCAACCTTCCCGAAAACGGGAAGTTGTGGCGGATAATCTCAGAAAGGCGAAGGCTACACCCCAGCCCAAGAATGTGACCGTCGATGAAGACACGGAGTGTAACTATGTTGTCATGTTTTTCATCGTCGGTGTCGTCGCGTTAGCCGCGATGGATTCGGTTAAAAAGTAAATACATATTTTACTCGTTTTAGTATTCCTAAAATGCGCAAAATGTTACGATTCGAGTGTAATCACACGCGCTAACATGGCGTGATAGGCTTTTTCCATGACTTCCATACGATCCTGGAGGTTTGCCGTTTTGACTTGCTCACTTCTGAGTTCGACTTCATTAGTATCGGCTCTTTCCTTTTCCGTCTGAACAACAGAACGTAACGAATCAAGTTTTTCCTTCTCTACTTGAAGTTCGTTTTGTAACGTGTTTACTCGTTCTCTTTCAAATCCGAGTTGGATGTGCGCCCTTTCTGAAGTATGCTTTACTTCTCGAAGTTCGTTTTGTATTTTTACTATTTTTGAAGATTCGCGTTGAAATGTGTCGTATACATCATGTAAAATATTTGTATTATCACGAATACCACTTTTCAAATCTAATAAAGATTGCACTTTAGATTTTTCTAAAGTAAGTTCCCCCTGTATTCTTTCTAACTTTTCCTTTTCAAGATTAATTTCGTGATACAAAGCTATCATATTTCTAATATTCTTCTGAGAATAAAAAAGGTTCATAATTTTCAGTTATCAAGGCGTGTTTTCCATCACCCGACATTTTAACGCGAAATCCAAAATTGTCTATATCTCCGTATTGTGAGTTTCGCGCGTGAGGATTTTTAAGTAAATAACGCAATCTGTGAGTCCATGTAGTACCGGAAATGTCTCTCGTGTATAGATAAGCTCTTCCTCTATCTGAATCACCTATCAAAAGACGCGTTCCTGAATACGATAAAGATACCGAATTTATATCCCTGATGTTAGATTCATAATCGTTAAGAGTTGTTATGTACTGATCAAAATAGGTGTTTCTAAACATAAAAACCACACCAACCTCTGGATGTGATTGACCACGGCGCAAAATGGCCAAATGTTCTCCATCTCCAGATATAGAAAGGTCCCAACCAAAATTACGACCAATTGTAGATATACTGGGTTCTGTGATTGTGCGTAGACACCACCAACCCGAATTAAGGGCTCCTCCCGTTCCCGGTCTGAAAATGTACACTTTCTCAGATCCCAAGGCTGATACGACGATGAAAGCATCATTGGATAGAAAATTTTGAGAAATATCAATTCTGCTACCGAACTGTTCGTTCGAAGCCGCGTTTGGTGAAATAAGTTTATCTATTTGTCCTGACGTGGTAAATAAATCTACCGCTCCTGCGTTGGTAAAATTATTAGAAGTATCATCCCAGCCCGGCCTCGACACGACGTATATGTTAGTTGAATTTTCATGTATAGCAACAGAATCACCAAATCCATCATCAGTAGATGGATCTGAAGGTAAAAATTTTGTTGTTTCTGTCCAAACTCCTCCAGATAAAGTAAACAGATACGCTGCTCCCGAATTACTAAAATTATTAGAAGTATCATCCCATAAAGGGGCTCCTACGAGGAGAACATTATCTGTAATGGAAACACTTTTACCAAATTCATCGTTAGTACCCGCATCAGATGCGGTAATTGCGGCATCGAGTGTGAACGATCCTTGATTCTTTTTAAATATTCTTACAACACCAGAAGTACCTACATTATAGCTTCCGTATGCCACGCGCTCACCGTTGTATGTTATGGAAACAGGTGCATCATACGTAAATACACCTCCCGTCATCGATACACTAGATGTTACACTCGTTTGAACCACCGGTAAATCTTCTATTTGATACGTATATACAGAACCGCGACCACCAGAATGATTATAACTTCCTACCATCAACGTAGTGGAATCCTCTGAAATAGCAATCGAGTTACCAAAGAAATAATTTGGAGATGCATCCGAAGCTGTGACTTTTGATCTAAGACTCCAAGTTGTCCCAGTTGTTTGCGACCTCGAAAATACACAAACAGAACCAGTAGAACTCTGTTCCCTTTCAGCTCCTACGACAGCATATGAACCATCAGGAGATATGTGAACCTTTTGACCAAAATATGTATAATCGGCGTAAACTGGGGGATTAAGTATTGCCTGTTGTTGCCACGTTGTTCCATATCTTGCGAATATATATGCCCCTCCGACACGGGTATAACCCTGATGATTCCGGTAATGTGATCCGACGATAATATAATAACCATTTTCTGATATGTCTACACTACGACCAAAATAAAAATAGGTTCCCCTATCTGAAGCCACTAGTCTCTGTTCAAGAGACCATGTACTCCCCGACTTCGCATATACATAGACTGCTCCACAACTTGTATAAGGACTATCATTCGCACCGAACGCTCCCACTACGAATCTGTTAGGGTTCTTGGCGCTAACGGAATAACCATAATACAAATACGATTTATAATCAGAACTTGGTGGAAAAAAAACATTTGAAGTACTCGAAGACCACGTAGAACCAGACCTGGTATACAAATATACCCGACCGAGATAACTATAACCGTAACCATAAAAATAAGGGCCTCCGACAACGGTATAAGTAGCCCCAAAATCCATGGAAAGACTCACTGAGGTAAACCCCAAACGTCCCCCTCCCTGTTGATACGGACCGTATTGTATTCCTCTATAATTATATTGGCGGTGACTGCCGCCCTGTCTCTCATAAAAATATACAGCTCCCGTATTGGTATAAGTATTAGAATCCCAATAAGGAGCTGACACGGCGATCCAATCAGCATATTTATCTACGGCAATAGCACTTCCAAAATAATCACTCGAACCTGGATCTGGGGGAGTAATTGTGTATGGACTAAGAGCCCAAACCCAATCACGCACCTGTAACTCCCGCCACGTCAGTCGCGACGGACGTTCTTTTATGTATAAATGTACAGAACCGGCGTCAGTATAACTACCGTAATCATCATAATTACTTGATACGAAAAAGTAATATCCCCATGCCGTCTGTCCAGTGGCAAATGCAGTTGAAACACCATATCTATCAGCTGTAGTTACATTCGAAGGGACTAACTGTTCTTCATATTTATACGGTTGTACGTTTTTTAATCGAAAATCTGAAAGTGCGATAGTTCCTGACGGCGCCGTATTGGATCCATCGGTGAATTTTACACCGTAAAGTTCTGTCATGGTAAGTGGTGTTGAATTTGTTGCCGCCTCATATGATATTGTATTTAAACTTAGAGGGTAATCATATGTAGGCATTATATAATACCAAGAGAAGATTTAAGTCCATCTATTTCGCCTTTTAATTCTTTTATGGCTTCTATGATCAAACCGGTCATGTTCCCGTATGCGAGTGCGTATTCTGTATCATCCGAACCCCTGACAACTTCCGGAAGAACTTTTTTCACTTCTTGTGCC
Source organism: Dehalococcoidia bacterium (assembly GCA_002699555.1). GTDB lineage: Bacteria > Actinomycetota > Acidimicrobiia > Acidimicrobiales > MedAcidi-G1 > MedAcidi-G1. The sequence continues at coordinate 24,800 of PABN01000084.1, read as the reverse complement.
ATACACCCCGTTGATCTTTTTCCATCACGTGTGTACGTGTACCCACCAATTTTACATATTTTATCTAATGCGCCTTCTATTTTTTTAATATCAGTTTTCACACGTTGATCGGATGTTACGAGTACATCAGTAGTCGCGCGTATAGTTCCATTAACATCCAATTCATAAGATGCTACGGTGGAGTTTATACTCACATTAGCGCCAGTGTAGTATATACCGGTACTACCCGTAGACCATTGCGACGACTGATATAATGAACCATTTTGATATAAATCGCCGGTAAAGTTAATGTTTCCTGCAACGTCTAATAGATACGATGGGTTCGTTACTCCGATACCAACATTACCGAGTGCGTAATATATCTCATTCGTGTTTACAGTCGTCCATTGACTACTTCCACCTCCACCACCACCACCCGTGAATAACGTACCATTTTGATAAATATCACCCTTGATTTGTATATCACCGTTAACCATTAAAACGTCCGTGGGGGATCCATAATCGATTAAGTTTTGGACGGTAGGAACAAATGGAATTGGAGATCCCGCTCCACTCTGAGCCCAGTTTACATAATACGAAAATAAACCTATATACGCATTTCTTATACCGCTAGAACCTGACCCAATTGTAAATGTGTGTGGACCATTCCAGTATACATTAGCCGACAATCCGCTAAGAGACGGTGTGTATTCGGTTCCATTGATTGTTAAACTTGTGTTTGTCGAACTCATAGGAACGGGTGAACCCGAACTTACTCCACCCGGTAATTTTACGAGAATGTGATACCATGTATCTATACTAAATGTAAAACTCGAAAACGTCGCTGTATGTGTACCATCTGTAACGAGATATATTCCATTTCCGTTTATCATACAATGAACCCGATTCGTATACCAAATAACATTTCCAGGATAATTAGTACTATTGTGTACAGCGCTAAGTTTTAACCAAAACGATATACCCGCTCGTTGTGTAGTATTATTACTACCTCTATAACAAGTGGAACTAACGTACCCTCCCGACGAACCAAATTCAAACGCCTTTTCCGTTTTAGATAAGGTTGCCCCGCCTCCCAGTGTACCGAACCCTTCCACATACCCCACACCCGCACCATCCCAATCTGACCGAGATTCTATACACTTTACCTTATTACCATCATATAATATTGAGTAATTACACGTGTCGTACCCGAAATCTGGTGGTTCTTTTCCAAATCCAATTCTATTGAGTCTATCCGGATCGGAAAGTATCAGTTTACTCCTGATAGTCGCATCACCGTTTACATCAAATGCCGCCGATGCTGATATCGTTCCGGGTTCACGCTCTTCGTTTACATTAGTAACCGTTCCAGCCGGAATGTTAGTCGTCGATTCATCACTATGTCGGATTACTATGGGTCGTATACCCACATTTCCTTTTAGATCAACACCAAGAGAATTAGAGGTTCTATTATATTTGTTAAACGGATTAGTACTCCACTGCCCATTTGTAGATCGTATAGCGACGGTCCCGTCGAATGTGTTTCCTAATAAAATTTCCCCGGATATGATTCGAACAGCATCTACACCTAGAGCGGACGTAAATTTTGTAACGAGTAATTCGGTTCGACCTTTTCTATACACACTATCTCCCTGACTAAACTGATCGTATGTACGATTTTCTATCGTCGTATTTTCATACATACTGTCACCCAAAAATCCACCAAAACTGATTGTCTTATTTCCTTTTGTGTTTTCACTCGAACTCGCTATACTCGTTTCGTTCGCACCCACGTACACGTGATTACTTGCTATATATCCTTCGAATAAACTGTTTCCTATAAACTGCTGAGTCAGAACAACCCGTTGTGTTCTTAATTCTCCATTACGCGCGGAAGTAACGAGAATATGTTTACCATCTGTCATGGATAACTGAAAAGTGTCATAGCTTGTACCATCATACATGTAAATCATGGGTTGAGCTTCCCACCAGTTTGTACCGTTCCAATCTAAAACGTGCAATTTTTTTGTTTTGTTGTTAGTAGCCAGTGTCGTATCGTATTTAGATGCGGATATACATATACGTTCACCAGTATAATCAAGTTTCATCGCCGAACCGTACTGTTCAGTTACATCGGTCCCAACTAATTGTTGTTCCTCATCCCAATTCGAAGTAACGGTATTATATTTAAATACTCTCACATTTCCCTGTGCGTGTCCATAGGTCTGATTTATAGGAGATGCGGCGGTTGGTGATGAAATCGCGATTCGAACATCATCTACAGTGAGTTGATTCAGTTTCGCGATATCCACAACCTGACCGAACGATGGCATAGACCATGATGTCTGATTACCATCTAGCCAACCATATATATTAGTAGTCACATTGTATGGAGTAAAATTATATATTGTTTCACCATTTAAAATATTACCAAGTTGTGTTGTATTTCCGGACCAGGTCGAATTTGTACCACGTGTGAAAACGCGAGCCCACCCAACACCTCTCATGATATTGTAATTAATACTGTTTCCGCTATAATCCTGATCAGTCCACTGATAATCCGCACCCGAGTTGGGAAAGTTTGATCGGTATACATCACTCGTTGTTATATTGGTATTGGTATTATCATACGTATCTAAATTTGTACCAGGTGCACCTACGAGAATGTGTTCACCGTTGTATGACATAGAAACGGAGTGTCCATACCTACTATACTGATTATCTACTATAAAACTCCCTCCGTTAAGAGGAAGTGTAAAATCTATGTCAACACACGTATTCGAAAACGTTTGCGTCCATGTATTATTTATGAGTTCATAAACATATACAGTTGGATCCGGTGGAGATGTTATCGATCCATCGTATGTTGGGGCTCCCACACAAAACATGTGCCCCGTGTTTGCGGCTATACTCGTGGAATATCCAAAATCTGTATTTGCTGAGTTCGTGATTGTTTGTGTTAACGACCACACACCCGTACTTGGATTTTTATCGTAAATGTGTACTTTTCCAGATACAGTAGAAGAACCTGGTTCACCAACTATAAGGCGTGTACCGTCCCAGTTCATACTAACCGATGTACCGAATGTCGAACTACCAGTCAGTGTCGTTGTCGATGACCACGTGTTTGTACTCGAAGTATACGTATATATTTTTACTTGATTTGCTCGGTTAGGTCTTCCTACGGCAACCGTTTCATTTCTAAAATCCGAAGTCACAGGAATTGGATCCTTAGGACCCACAAAATCGTTTTGAGATCCAGCTATGTTGAGATTCGGACGTGCAAGTACTCCTTGGTAATCGAAGTAGTACGACATTAAAATATATTAGATTTAAATATTAATGATTTGAGTCGGACGAGCTGATACGACTTCTGCTTTCCTGACTTCGAGATCGTATGTTGTTATTCTAAACGCACTGATTTCATCAATCACCCGTAAATTTTTAGAGACGTATGCGTTTCCCGTTACTGATAATTTATCATCTGCGGTATCATTCACGGCGACGTTTCCTCCAATTTGTAGTGTCTGAGTTGTTAGGGCGGATACGTTCGAAATACCTACGGGTCCGTCTGTGTAAAATGCCTTTGTACCATCGACTTGGAAAACTGAACTACCACCACTTCCTCCAGAATTAAGATCATCTGCCCATTCGAGACCTGTTGCACCGGAATTGACTTTCAGTACTTGACCCGCACTTCCTACACTCGTGAGTCCTGTACCACCATCAGCGATTCCTAATGTTCCTGTTATGTTAGTCGCTCCAAGATCAATTGCGAGTTTATTATTTTCAAAAACAAGACCACCATTCGTTTTGGGATCCACTGCGAGTGTGGGTGTCCACCCTTCACCCACAGACCCTGTAACTGTTATACCATCACCACCCGTAATCGTCAAAACATAATTCCCAGTCGTGTGTGTACCTAATGTTATGAAATCATTCGGTACACTTCCCGTGAGATTTGATGCGGGAATCGTGTGAAGAGATTCCCCACTTCCTATGTAATTCGTTGCGGTTACATTTCCCGCGATCACAACATTACCACTCGCACTTAAAGATGTGACCGCATTTTGAAATTGAATTGAATTTGTGGTCGTAGCGCCATTGTTAGTGACGGTCTGTAACGTACCAACACCCGATGCACCGGGCGCAGCTTGCCATCCTAATTCACCCGTAATAGAATTAATAATAGTAAGTACATGACCATCTGTCGAACCAATCGTAAGGTTTTCGGCTTCCACGGTCGAATCCGCGTATATAATGTCACCTGGATCTTCTAGAATAGAACTTAGATCGGATGCACCACCTTTATATTTCTGTACTGACCGTCCCACTGAGCACCCGGTCATTCTTATATTTGTACAAGACATTTTCCGAGCGAGAAAACATCTGGTTCTGCTTCGGGTTTAATTTGACCGTGAATTTTAAAACCACCCTGTTTATACACGCGAAGACGCTTGTTATACATAGCAAAGAAAACCGACCACTGATCTAAAATGTCATAAATACGTGGATTGTTTTTCTTTCCGGACGTTTCTCGCATGATGCGTCCGATGGATTGTACGATGTCCGATTTGGGTGTTGCGAGAATCACTGTGTCCAAACTCGGAATATCTAAACCTTCGTGTGCTTGACTAAAGGTCGCGAATATGATTTGTTTCTTACTCGATTCTGTAAGTTCAGATTCTTTCATACCACCCATGTATAACCCTGACGTCTTTTTGAATTTTTGGTGAAGATATTCACAGTGAAATCGGCGATCGCTGAGTACCAACACCTGGCGCGTGGTTTTACTAAGATCTTTGATTGTTTGTAAAATGAGTCTATTTCTATCAGGCATTTCTGTCAGTTCAGTTATCATCGTAGGTAAAGATAACTTACCGAAACGTGTACATGGGGGTGGATCTTCGAAACGTCTGCATGAATATTCAAGAGGATAGACATCTACCTGTTCCTGATTTTCACGTTCGACCGCGAAGAACGTGGGACCCATGAACCAATGTAACACTTTAGTGAGTCCATCTTTCCTGTTAGGTGTGGCGGATAATCCATATACGTGTCTAGGGCATAATTTGAACAAAGACTGTGAGAATACTTTCGCGCATATATGATGTGCTTCATCTACGATAAGGGTTCCGATACTGTCGAAATCTTCGAACGAATACTCTTTCAAAGAGAGTGATTGGAGCATAGCAATCACGAAATCACAATTAACTTCTTTTCGATTTTGTTGAACAACACCGATAGACGCACCGGGACAAAATTGTTGAATGCGTTCACGCCATTGATTAGCTAAAAATTCTTTGTGTACGACAATCATCGTACGATATCCTAGAGTACACGCTATGGCCAAGGATACGGTCGTCTTACCGAAACCGCAAGGTAACGAAAGAATCCCATGTCCAGCTTGGATAGCTTTTTCGAGAGCCACATTTTGAAACGTTTCATCTCGTAACTTTCCTCTGAATGATATATTAATTTTATGTGGTTTGGGGCGGGTGTCGTGTCTCGCTTCACCAAACTTTTCTTCCGCATAAAATCTCGGTACACATAATCCCGATTTTGCTTTTCGAAACACCTTGAATGATGGAGGTGCTACACCAAAATCGGCATTAACTATAGGTCGAACCGTGAGTGCTTTTTTAATTTCAGGAGTATCTGGAACTATATAACCAGATCTCGTGAGAGTCATGGTATGTGTGCGTCGATTAGCTTTATATACTTCAACTTCCATGACATTCCGCTATAATTACCCTTATTCCAAGAACCCATAAAATCCACTTCTATGAAGACCTCGTCATTTTTTTGGAGAGCCTGTACGGGTGCACCTTCGTACGTACACATGACACGTCTATATCTGAAAGGTACTTTTACAGTTAAAATATTTCCATACAAAGGATTTTCATAATCGATATTATTTACAAAGTATTCGGAAAATTTATGTTTGTTCACAACTTTTTTATATGTGTCATCATTAATTAAAAATTTTATATATTTTTTTTCATTTTTTTCAAACATGGGTGTTTGAATTTTACAAAAAAATTTCATTTAATATAAAATAAAATTAAAACTATAAATAGAATTAATAAAAGTTGAGAGAGATGTAATGGTTGAATCGATTGTCGACCACCGAAACACAAATAATTAAGTTCGCGAGATACTTCTATGGATGCTTCTATACTCGAGTACGGGGTGGAGCGTTCGGACATCATACCACACATGGCAACGCGAGGACATTTACCGAAAAATGGAAGTTGTCCCTCTAAGCTGAGAACCCCCGATGACTGGGTGAACGTCCATCTACCATCGACCCACTCGGCACCCCAGCCGATGCGTATTTTTTTAGGAACGGGTAGGTATAGCTGATCAAGAACTTCAGCCTTCAGTGTACCGGGATCCGTTTCCATAATTTCCTTGGTGAGATTACATATCACACACGAAACTGTTTTTTTATCAGATAAAACGACGGGTTGTAAATCCCATTTGGTCATCGCCGCAATTTCCAAATCATTACCCACGTCTATGGGTCGATCATACTCGAGAAGAACATTAATCGCTCCGTACGTGCTATTATTTATCTTTCTTTTCGCGTCGGGTCCCCAATTATCTCCGATCAGGTGTATTGCCGGACTATTATCCACACACAAAAACAAATATCCATCGTCGATGACGAGATCGTTCGAAAACGTCGCAGAGTATCCGTCATCCCTGTACGTGACATCTTTTAATTCCGTGTTGAACACAAACGTCGCACCTGCATTTTTAACCGCACGTTCCATAGCGTCGCACATGACTTTTCCAGAAACTTTTTGTGTGTATTCTTTCGATAGGGCAACGTGATCAATACTCTTGACGAGTTCAAAAATCGACATGACGTCCCACGTGACACCGTCGACCACGAGTGTGAGATGTTCGATAAAATGTTTACCTTTGTCCGACAATCCCTTGACAGCCTCTTTCACGGTGACACTTTTGTACATCGATGGTACGGTCAACACTTTAACAAATAAATAGATCAGTTCCAGGTAATCGGACGCCGATAGGGATCGAGACATGAATATCATGAAACTTTCTTTCGTACTGGGTTCGAATATATCATTCCATTCGATACCCATTTCCCTGAACAAAGAGTGTGTGTTTACGAACGCCCTGTCAAAAACAATTCGATGCGCGTGAAGATCTCGAACGACAGTGTCAGGTTCCCACCATGATCCACCCGCGGATGGTTTACGATCATAAATAATAACCTCGTAATTTTTAGACCTAAGTAATTCCCAAGCTAACGATAATCCAGTCGGCCCTGCGCCAACGATATGAATTCGCATTATTATAACTGACATAATATTTATTTGTATATTGTAAGAATGGCACTATGTATAGCTTCGAGTGTCTCACCAGTTTCTCGAAAAATCAAAACATGGAAATTTGCGTCCGAATTCCTGGTACGAAAATCATTTACGAAAGACCAGGCATCGTTCGGTCGTTGGACCCGTGATCAACTGGTAGAACTTGGACCAACATTTATAAAACTTGGTCAGATTGCATCAGCGCGGACAGATTTATATCCACTCGAATTTGTTAAACAATTGGAAACGTTACAGGACGATGTTCCCCCGATCGATGATATCATGTCGTGTATAGATACATCACATTTCATACAATTTGATAAAACTCCGTACAAATCCGCGAGTATTGGTCAGGTTCATAAAGCAACCCTGACCGACGGAACAGATGTTGTCGTGAAAGTAAAACGACCGGGTATATACGATATCATGAAAGAAGATACAGACAACATTGTAAAAATTGTCGAATTTCTTGAACGTGTTGGAATCGATACCGGTACAAGTACGAGTTATGTTTTAAACGAGTCAATCGAATATTTACTGAATGAAACGGATTATAGACGCGAAACGAAAGATGCGATCATGTTTGGTGAAGCGATGAAAAATGTAGAGTGGATAAAAATACCACACGTGTACGAAGATAAATGTAACGATGATATGATCGTCATGGAATATGTGTTTTCAAATAAACTGACTGAAATTCCCGACGACAATGTAAACAGAAAAAAAATTTGCGAAGCGCTTATTCAGTCATATCTAATCCAAACGATGGAAAAGGGGTTTTTTCACGCTGATCCTCATCCCGGAAATCTCGGCTTCTCTCCGGAGGGGAAACTTGTATTTTACGATTTTGGGTTAATCATACCCTTATCGACTGTATTAATGGAGGGGTTCAAAGAACTGTTTGTATGTATAATAGATCGTGATACGAGAGGTATCGTGGATATACTTATTCGTCTTGGTGTTATTACACCAACAACAAACGATACCGACGATATCGAACTTTTTTTTAAAACGACACTAAACTATCTCGAAACATTGGACGGTTCGAGTGTAAAAAATGATATAATGAACGACGAGTTACTTTTATCACTGGCACAGACGAAACCATTTCTCGTGCCCACGTCTTTCATCTATCTCGCCAAAACATTTTCGACGATCGAAGGAACGTGTGTTTCGTTAGATCCTAATTTTACATATTACGAATATCTTGAACCTATGATTCAATCACAGGTTTCTGATGTAATTGATTTACGAAAAATGTTGATAACGACAATAGAGATGCCGACAAAAATACGTGATATAAATGTAGCTGTACTCGGTTTGGAGAAATCGAGGACAACCATGAAGCGGTCTATGGAAAAAACCAGACGCGAAGTTCGAGATGTGCAATACAGTGTTGTCTCTACCATTGTCGCACTCAATCTATTCGAACATGGTTATAAGAGTGAATGTGTGATATTGATGATCATCGCTGGGTTTATTACTTTTCGTAAAAATCGATAGACTTGGTCGTGGTGGTTGTGGGTGTCGCCGTGGACGACTCCTTCTTGGAGAAGAACGATTTGTGTTCCTCGAAAATAGTAGAGGCGCGCTTCTTTTCTTCATCGACGATGTTCTTGAGAGCGTCCGTGAGTTTGTTAAGTTGGGGTTTGCGCTTGTTGGACATATCTTTTCCAAACTTCGAAAGCCTTTCCTGCGTCGACGCCATCATAATCGTGGGAGTGGAGAGCATAGCAATCATTTTACTCTATAGAGATATTTTATCTTTAAGTCCGAGCCGTTCAAGTTTTTCATTAAATTCCCTGCGTTCTCCCGGAGATTTAATTTCTACACCAGTTTTTAGAGATTCAATTTCCGGACCTGTGAGCTGAATAGCATTCACTCTAAAATCGATAAACGCCTTCATAGAAATGGGAACGAGAGGTTCTACCAGTTTATAAATGGCGTTGGCGTACTCTCGGATTTCTTTTTGAGCATGTGAATCCATTCTGAGATGAAGATAGTGAAGAAGATTGTGAAGATTAATCTTCCAGTAAAATTCGGTATATGTGGACTGGGGAAGATTCCCTCTAGCCTGTTCACGACAACATCCATCCTGTAAAAGTTTTTCGTAGATATCAAACGATTGAGAAAGGTGAGAACTCATGTCAGTTTTATCGATGTCTACGACACCTTCCGAGCCCTGGTGATTCACCGTAGACTGTCCTCTAAATGTGTCTGGTTCGTAATATTCTTTAGGAACTACGGAATAACGAGCGGAAAGTTCGTTCACACTAGCCGTGCGATGACGTAAGTGTTGACGAGCGATGTAGATAGGCATTTTAATATGAAACTTAAACTCGACCATCTCAAATGGCGTCGTGTGCCAATGGCGCATCAAGTATCGTATAAGTCCAGTATCACCTCGAGAAGTCGTCGTTCCGTCGCCGTACGAGACTCTAGCGGCTTGTACGATAGAATTGTCGAGATCTTGGCGTGGCATATGGTCAACGAGTCTGACAAACCCATGATCGAGCACCTTATATTCCATAATATTTTATAAACGGATCTTTTCTTTAAGAGTTTAAAACAAAGATTCATATATATACATATATGGAACCCGCATTAGATACGTGGATTCAAATTCGTGACGACACAAAAAAATTTAATTTACCATATTTTTCTTATCGTATATGTTGTAATCAAAAAATAAATGGAGAACGTTCGTTGTTACGTTCGATAATTAAAAATACTCCTAATGCGATGATATTTGACGTGGGTGCGACGGGGTCACAAATTCCAAATGAAGTGAATGACAATACACAAGTACATTTATTTGACCCAGAATTTAAACCTTCCGGAGACGCATTCATCGGTGAATCTACATATGTGATGTATAAAGAACAAGTTGATTATTCCACACCAAATGTACACGTAAACATGTATGGATTGAACGATTCCGATAGTACTATTCGCGACTATTGCGAAGCGCGTGACATTTCTCATATACATTTTTTGAAAATTGATACGGATGGACACGATTTAGGGGTTTTGAACGGTCTCGGGAATGTAAGTGTCGATATGATTCAGTTTGAATATGATAATTTTTATAAAAAATATAATTTGGACATAAACGATATGTTTAATAAATTGAAAGGATGGCACTTTTTTTATATTTTACCATCCGGACTTTTACCAATAAAAACTATGCGGGATGATTATATTTACACGAATATTTTTGCTTCGAAGGAGTATCCTCGTGAGATTATAAAAGACTACGTACCCATGATGAATGATACCACTGTCATGACAAAACATGTCGGAGAGTTTATGTGCGAAATGTTCTGGGAAATGCGTGGTGTAAATTCGGAAAATTTTAAAAATAATCATTGCATATCGATTGAAGATGAGGACAGAATTGATACAAACTGGGATCTCGGTAGAGCTCTCAGACATTATCACGGTTTATATTCAAGATAAATCCGCGACGAGATCATCTATCGACCTGTAATATCGTTTAAGATCTTTCATAAACCGTTTATTGTTTTCAAGATATTCACACTCGGGTTTATTTTTATATATCCACGCTAAATTACACTTTGAATATTTTGTTCGTTTCTGATTATCATTTGGTTTGCGTGGTACAAGTTTTTTATTCACCTTTTTGGTAGCTTTTTTCGGCTCAACGCGTTTCGTGAAACTCAAAGCTTGCATGACTGTGTCTGCCAAATCATCCTTTTTCTTCGACGCGTTAAATATTGGCAGCCAGTGCGCATTGTTTTCGTGGGTCTCTATGAACACTTTACATCTCTCGATGGCCGTCTTTTTTCTTTTTAAATATTGCGCCCGACCAGGACCCGCGACGTCGGGTATTTTAAATCGCGCGTCATATATGATCGTTTCAGATTGTGGCGCTTTAATCACAAAATATGCGTGAAGAAAATGCATGACAGAAACCATTTTTTTGTTTCTGTCGGGTTGCTTTTCGATCAAAATTATTTGTGAATCCAAAACCCATGGACGTTCATCTAAGTGTTTTCTTAAAGAGATGTATATTCCATCTTTATGTTCGGGTGGTATTCCCGAGACGTCCCACTGTACTACAAGGTTTGACGTCTCGTCGAATTGACACATCGCGAGGTTTCTAATACCTACGTCTATACTAAGTATCATGTGTATATAAAGAAAGTATTTTCTTTAATATCATTCGTTATTTTTTTGTTATTATGACGAAAATAATTATACATATCAAAATGACGACAGAAATACCGCCCGTTTGTAAAATTTTGTTATTAAATTCAAGTTTCGCATCACGTGCAGCTTTCGCAGCTTGTGCTTTAGCGATATATTCGTTACGCAATCTCTGAGATTCGGCGGCGGCTTGTTGTAACTGCATTTCTTGTAACCTCAGTTCGTATTGTTCTTTCTCATCAGCTCCCGCATTTTCTAATCTGGCTTTTATTTCTTCCAGTTGAGCAAACTGCGCAGCTAATTCATCGTTATACCTCTTCGCCTGCTCTTCCATAATTTTATCTTGCGCTATTTCATTATTACTTTCATTCGCACCACACGATTGATCTAAAACGACGGTCGTATTCTGACTACCTTCAACATCAACTTCTTGAAGACACACTGTTAAATCTCCGGTACATTGAGAACTTCCTCTCCACACAAGATCGGTACTCACTTCACCACAACCGACGTTACATTTAGCTCGCCGTTTAATTTCACTATACGTACCCGGATAATTTTCTTTGTACTTTTCAAATTCTTTCATATATTCGACATACTCCTGACACACGTCATAATTTTCAGCCGCACCGGGAATTATGTTACCTTGAGAATCAGTACATTTCGTAGATATGGTGTGACACTTACAATATGGTTTATTAGCGTTCAATTGATCATCACAATAAGCAGCACTTAAACTATCTCTTAGATCAGCACAAGCTGGATACTGTATATTGTCAAGTTCACCACACCAACGGTCTTTTACCTTACCAACTCCCTCCTGTTCTAAACAAGTCGATCCCTGACCCATTTGCTGATCCACGTATGCGGTTTTGCTACATATTCTCTTAGTTAATTCATTTCTCATTTCTATGATTCTACGGTCTGTATTGGGATCGGAGATATTGTGTAGTTGCGATACATTATCGGGTGTGTATACACACCTGATACGATCTTTAGTGACATACGCTTTTGCGATCGCGCCCGGACATGGATTTTGTCCCGACTGTGAAACTCCCGGAAATCGTACATTATCTAAGGCAACAATTTCATTTTTATCAATATTATCAATACCAGTTTCACCACCTTGATGTTCCATTATATATGAGAATTTTCCCGTCTTTTGTGGATCTGCTGGATCCGACGCTTCACTTTTACCTGTATATGTCATCTGCAACTTATCATCCGTACAACTTATATCGTCGTTGTGGGCGTTCGCCCATAATCTTTTATTACCATTAATATCTTCCAATACTGGATGTACGTATGTTTTATTTTCACTCGGACAATGAACAAAAACTGTTGTACCCGTTGAGGGTGGTGTCCCATTTAGATCATATGTAAGCTTGTGTGATGTCGAAAGACGTAAATCACTGACATCTATTTCCTTCCATGATGATGATGGGTTTACAGGGTTCCATTCTTCGAGAGTTGTCGTTATAAAGCTTTCGTGAGCACCTCCCTGTGCACTACCTCTTCCAACTCGGAGGCTGACCATTAATATTAATTATATTTTTTTATAAACTCTTCAAAATCTCCACAATCACTTTCTTATCATTTACCATAGAGAGATCAATAAGACTGTCCTGTGTTTCTTTATCAATTTTACCATACAACATACCACTCACGAGAAATGGATCTTTGCTTAGGTCCTTGTCTTCGATTTTTTTTATAATTTTATCAATGTCAACACCTTCAAGTTTTTCGGTTCGCTTAAACTGAAACAACAGACAGGTGATAAGAATCACGACAGAGACTATAATAATAATTTCCCTATTTTGAACCTTCATTTATATTTTAAAATATTTTTTTTCTCCCCTGATATTATAATGGTTTTAGGTCTTATGGCAGGATTAGCAGTAGGGGCTGCCGCTGGTGGTTTATTGGGTGGTAGTGAACCAGCTCGACAAGCCATTACGAATGAACTGAACACGGAAACATTGGTTCAGAACACGACAAACATAATGCAAACAAATACGTCTGAAACAGTCGCACAATCAACGAACATTCAGACGTTAAAAGTTGTGTTAAGTAATATTAAAGGGTGTAAATTTTATGCGACACAGGAAATAGATGCAGAGACTGTCGCCCAGGCAGACATTTCTACACAAACTGCCGCGGATTTGGCAACGAGTGCGACAACTCACTTAACGAACGAACTCGATTCTAGTTTAGAAAGTGATGAGGGTTTCATGTCTATGCCCTCGAGCGATCAAGCGGATATTCGAAATTCTATAAATAATCAAATCACACAAATTACAGAACGAACTTTTAAACTTGATAACCTGAATAAAATTATGACAGAGTCTACTAATATTCAAGATGCGACCTTAACGATTGACGGATACGATTGTACTGTGGCTGGTGAAATTGTTATTGATCAGAAAATCATGTCCAGGGTCATAGCAGCCGCATCCGTTTCACAAATTTTAGAAGCGATAATGAATGATTCTACCATTCAAGAAGCTGCGTCGAAAGCCACTTCTTCGTCTGAGCAGACTTCACAAGGAGCGGGTGAAGCTCTTGCCGATGTTTTCGAGGGTATTGGTGCTGGTTTATTTGGACCCATGATAGCTGCTGCTGGCGCGCCTGCGTTGGCGAGTTCCGCATCTTCTTCTATTCTGTGCTGTTGTCTCGTATTATTCATGATGATGGGTGCGATGTCTCCCGCGGGTCAAGGTGCGATAAGTAAGTATGCTTAAAGAATAATTTCAGATTATATATATGTCGTGGTGTTGGTGGTGTTGTCACGATTTTAAAGGTACGCCTTTAACAATGCCTCTTAAATATGATGATAGACGCAAAACGTTTACAACATCGGGACGTTTTTGTTCATGGAGTTGTATGAAATCATATGCTTTAGATACGAAGGGGTTGACACAGGGGAGTATCGTATGTGGTAATATGATCATTATGCGTAAAAAATTATTTGGAAAGTTTGGTTCGATTAAACCCGCACCCCCGAGACAAAGTCTGATTGAATTCGGTGGTATGATGAGTATAGACGAATTCAGAGAAAATAACTCTGTAGATACTGAAGAGCGAATAGAAGAAATCGCATGCGAACCAGAACCCAATATAGTGGTACCCGCTATTACAAACAATGCGAAAATGTATGAAATAAAGGGGGCTGTGGGTACAAATGAGCCATTACGACTCAAACGCGCAAAACCTTTGAAACGCGACCAGAATAACTTAGAATCTGTACTGGGCTTGATCGTTAAACCAAAGTCGTAGTACAATTTAAACACGTGTCACCCGCAAATACGAATGAACATCGGGAACATTCGTTGAGTGTTTTGATTTTTCTCTTCTGGAGCTTATTATGCGAATACATAATAAGATCCCTGATTGTATATATCCCGTATGCTACCATAGTCTCAAGTGTGGGAAACTTCATTATTACTTGAAACAGCTGCAAGCCTTATTTACCTTTAGCATGACGGCAAAACTATCGATCATGGGAGGAACCATGCTCTTTAAAACCGTCTCAAGTTCGGTATCTTCATCACCCGCCTCGAGCTGTTCGATGACGGAATAAATGAGATCGATGACGAGATCCTTCTTTTCGGGACCGGTGATAGTCTTGATTTTCTGAACATCCATCATCAATGTGGATACGAGACCACAGATGTTATCTTTGTTAATTCCAGATTTCTTATACTTATTCACGAGACGTGTGATACGTTCTACGAGAACGGCGTTGTCTTTAGACTTGATCGCATACGACTGTAAAATGGATTCCATTTATATAGTTCAATATTAAAATCTTTAATTATATAAATGACCGATGGTACGACAAATGCGATCGCCGGTGCCGCCCTGGCACTTGGTTTGACACAGATGATGATAAATATGAAAAATATTTACGAGACGGACGATGTGAGTTCGTTCACGTATCCTTACGTGTTACTCGGAATTTCGGCCAGTACGATGTGGTTAGTATATCAGTTTAGAAAAGGTTCGAACTATTCTGTCGTATACTCCAGCGTGGCTTTACTCTCACAATTATATATTTTACAGAGGTTATCGTCTAAGGAAAAGGTCAAAGCGGAAACGAAATGAAGAATCCGAATCTTTTCTTCGAACGATAGTTTCCCAACGTTTCTAATCACATGAACTATAAGCATACACACTATATACGTAGCTTCATGTGGTTTCATATTAATACCCACCGAAATAATTACCGTAATATCTACGAGAGTCGGCGTTGTACATAAACATCGAAAATCCGATGATAATGGCGATACAAGACACGATTATACCCGCAATTACGGATCCCATGCTTATTTTATGTTTTTGTTCATCTTTTTCGCATTTTTCATCGCTGATAATCTGATACGAGAAAATAGAAGATATTAATCCCGCAATACCGGAAATAATAAAGAATGGAGGGGCTGCNGATCTCCATGGACCGGTCATCAAATCGAGGACGGGTCTTAATATAAGTGTCGCTGCAAACGTAATACCGATCGTGAGAACGTGTGACAAATACATTTTTCGGTTGTCATATTTTGGGTCACCCTGGATTTCTGTACACTCGATATATTTGTTTATACCCGTGTAAGATACCCATGCGAGAAGACCTACAACCATCGCTATTCCAACCAACGAAGGTGCGGACATATTACCCATATTCGCTTTACTTTACGGTTATATTTTATTATGGGGTGATACTTTCAATGTTTCGTCCAAGTGTCTGGAACGTTCCGTTGGGAAGAGTGGGACCAATGGGTTTGCCTATGTATTTATTGTACGCGTGTATACCACCGGTGGTCTGACCGTACGCGAGAAAGCCCATACCCAAAGCCGTCATAAGAACCGCGACACTCATGGCAATGATAACGAAATTTTTGTTGTTGGTTGTATCTTCACACCCCTCGGCATTTTGAAGCTGATAAGAGAATACAGACGCGATAATACCGAGTACTCCGACCAGAATTGCGATGACGGGCATACCGACACGACCGGGACCAGATATCATACTCGACATCTTGAAAAGTATGAGAGTGGCGGGTACTGTCAACATTATCGTGAGTGTTTGACTGAGAAACATTTTACGGTTCTCGAACTTGTCGACACCCTGAACAGCTTCACACTTATTGTACTGACCAATACCGATCGACGCGATGGCAACGTAGATGGCACCAAGAACAGCCGTGAGCAGAATGACTCTCATATTAATTTCATCCATTGTTTATTCTATGCTGAGAAATTTAATCTATTCATCATTTTTTTAGCCGCGTCCATTCTA
Organism: Dehalococcoidia bacterium; assembly: GCA_002699555.1. GTDB lineage: Bacteria > Actinomycetota > Acidimicrobiia > Acidimicrobiales > MedAcidi-G1 > MedAcidi-G1. The sequence continues at coordinate 8,012 of PABN01000084.1, read as the reverse complement.
AATGTAAGATCTGTTCCGGCCCACTGAATGAGAAAATCTCCCNCCTGCCACTGACCATCTGTACCTAAAATGTCGTTATATGTATTTCTTCTCATTAATCTTGGTGAATTTTTATAATCATACGAATTCATAACTCTTTGTGGTAATATTTTACTAATTCTACTCCACATCGCACTACCACCGGGTTTCATACCACTCTCTTCTAAGTGTGATCCCACGAGAAGATCCTGAATCAATTGATTTTCGAAAAGATACCAGTGGCGATATACCGGTAAACCGGCGATGATAGTATTAATGAAAGATTTTCCCATATCCGTATTTTTTATGAGCATGTTTCCACAGTTTGTACCATTACAATCTGCTGGAACCATAAAATGTGTATTCGGATCTGCGTATTTTTGTATTATATTTTCGAGTTTTATGTCCATGTTTGTTATCATACAATCCGTTTCCGATGAAAAAATCCATTCGGCGTTAGGATATAACTGCATAGCTTTTCGTATCGCGTAAATTTTACTCCATCCAATAGGAATGTGATCATCGGGTATCGGTGGTTCTCCAGCTTTTACTGGTTTACCAATGATAGATTCCCCTCCATCTTCTAAGTGATAAAGTGTGTATCCATGTTTTTCACAATATATTTTTCTATTCTGTTCGACAGTGATATCCGCCAATGGTTTATAAGTATAATCATTCACTGTCACTAACACGAATGACATATGTACTTGTGTCATGTTATCTTTATATAAAGAGACTGNTGTATATTTATAAAATGTTGAGTGTGTTAACCGCGAATGGAAAAAGTCTGAACATCAAATCTGATGAAGATATTATTTATCATTTTTCTGATAATAAGAACTGTGGTCGTATTATTCTTCGCCAAATTAACACGGATCGTATGTATGATGTTTATTTAAAAGATAAAACGGATTTGGTAATTTTAGATATAGGCGCGAACATTGGTTTATTTACTTTGTACGCTTCCGATTCCGCTAAGAGAATCGTTTCCGTGGAACCTACTCCCTCGCATCAAGAACTCTTTAAAAAAATTACACAGGATTTAGATAATGTTGAATTAGTTCAAGCCGCTCTCGCTGATCGAGACGAGACTATTCACTTTTACACATCTGTCACGAACACGACACAGAACTCTATAGTTAATACAGGTGCGGTGAAGGGTGGTGACATGTTCGAGGTACAGGGATATTGTTTCGATACACTTCTCGATAAATATAATCTGGATCACGTCGATTTTTGTAAAATTGATATCGAGGGATCTGAAATGGTGGCAATCACGGTTGAACAGATGAAAAAAGTATATGATCGAATTGATAAAATGTTCATAGAAGTTCATTCGACGACACGTGAGTCGAACATTAGATGGGAAGATGATTTGATCGATAATAGAAAAAAGATTGAGAACATCTTACATGAATCTGGATATAAAACAAAAGTAATGCCTGGTTATTATCAAGACGTTTTGTATGTATATAAAGATTGAGACACACATACTATAAAATGAGTGTGTACGAAACCGTGGTACGCGTTGCTCATAAAAATAAAATAGGTCATGTTGGAAGTTGTTTGACGACGGTCCCCATTATAGAGCATATTTTCAAAACTAAAAAACCAGATGATGTAGTCGTTTTGAGTTCTGGTCANGCTGGAATTGCCCTGTATGCAGCATTGGAAGTATATGAAGGAAAGGATGCGAACGAATTGTATCTAAAACATGGTGTACACCCAAATCGTGATGTAGAAAATGGCATCTCGGTGTCAACCGGTTCACTTGGGTGTGGAATTTTACTAGCAGTTGGACATGCTGTGGCGGATAGAACACGCGATGTTCACGTTATTATTTCCGATGGAGAGTGTGCGGAAGGTTCGGTGTGGGAAGCTCTCGCTTATATTCACAAGGCAAACTTGAACAACTGTAAGGTACATGTCAATATAAATGGATACTCTGCGTACGATTCTGTAAATAAGTGGTATTTATGGCTTCGTTTGAAGGCATTTGATTGGAGAACGCGTGTATGGTTCACACAAAACCCCGATTTTACATTCCTAAAAGGTTTACAAGCTCATTATCATGTACTTTCTAACGAGGATAAAGAAGAAATGTTACATAAACATAATGCGTAGAGACTTTGCTAAAAAACTTCACGAATACATGACAACACACCCCAACGTGTATTTGTTAACAGCTGATCTGGGATATGGTGTTTTAGATAAAATACGCAAAGACTTTCCAGATAGAGCTTTAAACGTAGGATCATCTGAAATGTTAATGATCGGTAGTGCTATAGGTTTAGCACAAAACGGGTTTGTTCCGGTATGTTATTCAATTACACCGTTTTTGTTATTTAGACCATTTGAACTTTTACGAACATATGTTAACAACGAAGAAGTTAACATAAAATTGGTAGGTTCTGGTAGAGATGACGATTATTCACATGACGGATTTTCACACTGGGCCGGTGATGATATTAAAATTATGAAAACGCTGGATAAGATTAAATTGTATAAACCCGATTTACTAACGGATGAGGTGTTTACATCTTTCATGGAAAACGTATCACCTTCATACATTAATTTAATTCGGTAATACTCGTTCGGATACGTAGGGAGTATCTAGAACACCCGGAATATTTACGGTATATGTCGCTCCGAAATAAACAGCCCACTCCGATAAAAGTTTTGGTGTATCGTATACGAGATCCAGTTCTTTGGTTGAACATTCACCGTTTACATACTTTTTAACTATAGATAAAACATCCTCCACATCTATCATATCAAAATATTTATCCTTTTCTATGATGATGTGACCATCCCGTTTACATATACTTTTGAATCTGTCCCTGTACATAGAACTTCCGTCACCTGATCCGTAACAACCAAACACTCTCAATGTGTATACATTTGGTATGTGTTGAATTCTTTTTTCTATCATCCATTTCGATAAACCATAAGGTTTTGAAGGTGGATTACCCGATTTCGCAGCACCACTTGACATGTATATTAGTTTACCTTTAAACACACGTGCAACGTTTTCAAACATGAGTATGTTGTCGTGTGTAACGTCGCCCGTTTCTTCTACTAACATACTTCCACCTTTTACCGCGCAATGAACAACTACATCAAAATGAAATGTGTTAAAAAATGTTTCAACCGCCTCTTGATCAGTTAAATCTAAATCTTGTCTCGATATACCAACCCAATCCGGGCATTTTGTTGTGAAATATTTTCCCATAAATCCATTGGATCCCAATACCGCGACTTTCATTTAAAAGAAATATGTTTATATTCTTTAATGAATGTTCTCGTAACTGGGGGTTGTGGTTTCATTGCATCAAATTTTTTAAATAGTATGAAAGAGAGGTACCCGGATATACATTTTGTGAATATAGACAAACTCGACTATTGTTCCAATATTCATAATGTAAACCCAGGCGTTGCCACATTTGTAAAAGGAAACGTTGGAAACAAGGAACTTATCGAACATTTAATAGAAAAATATTCGTTTCGTGCCATTTTTCATTTTGCTGCGCAGAGTCATGTAGATAATTCATTCGAAAATGCCCTCTCATTTACTATAGATAACACACACGCCACCCACGTTTTGATAGAAGCGTGTAGGCGTCACATACCAGATGTAGAGTTTATACACTTTAGCACAGACGAAGTTTATGGTGAATCAAAGAAGGATGAACCATTCACGGAAGATGAAGGTGTTCTTAGACCGACAAATCCATATGCCGCGTCTAAAGCGGCGGCGGAAATGATCGTTCGTTCCTATATCGAGTCGTTTAATATGAACATAAAAGTTATCCGTTGTAACAATGTGTACGGACCCAAACAATATCCAGAAAAATTAATACCAAAATTTAAAAGATTGTTGAGGGAAGGTAAACCGTGTACGATTCATGGAAAAAATTGTGCGAACATTAAGCGAGCATTCATGCACGTTGATGACGTCGTGAATGCTGTTGATATTGTGTGGAAAAGGGGTACACCCGGCGAAATCTACAATATCGCATCGGATGATGAGCTAACTGTTATTGAAGTGACACATTTAATCATAGAAACGGTCATTGGAACCACTGATTACGATAATTGGATTACTTATGTTGAAGATAGACCCTTTAACGACACGCGTTATTTCATATGTGCGGATAAACTGAAATCTATTGGATGGCGCCAAGAAAAAACGAGGGAAGATATTAAAGCGTTTTTAAAATCAGAGTAACGTGTCGTAAAATTGTTTACCATCGGGGGATACATATTTTCCATTTTCCCATCTACTATCCTGTTTGTGTACAGATTTTATATGCCACAACGCTATAATCGGGTTTGCCTGAATTTTCACGACAGTTTTAGCTCCCTTCACACTTTCGTGTAACTTATTACCATATTGAATATTTTCTGGATCATTTTTAAAAATTCGAGGTTGATAATCTGGCCAATTTATCCAATCCATTTCATTCACTTTAAAATCATGCTTATTCAACCACTCTCGTGTAGACCCGGGGTGTATGTTTATTCTAGGAATAACAATCATATCCGCACCACTTTCTTTTATAGTATCTTTAATACCACTGATTAACAATTCTTTTGGCATTTCATCCGCGTCTATCACGAAAATATATTGACCAGTACACTTCTTTATATGATAATTCCTGTGCTTAGAAAAATCTCCACAAAATTCTCGTGTGTTAAGAACAATATCATTCTTAAAATTTTCAAGAACATTTTTAGTGTGTACATCCGTGTGAAGTGTGTCGAGGAGAATGTTAATTTCGTCTTCGGGATCTTTAACACTTTTTAAAAATGAAATCAAATTAAAAAGCTCTTTCGACTCGTTACACACACATATGGCGTATGAAATCTTCATGTATGTGTAACGGTGATTTCTTTTAAGTATAGATTAAAATGTCGGGAGCGGGGTTCGAACCCGCGAGACTTGCGCCAGACGATCTTAAGTCGTCCCCCTTAGACCACTCGGGCATCCCGACAAACTATATACACAATTTTCTTTTAAGTGCGTTTATACGTATCATAAAAGATACGAAATTATTGTAGATGTTGGTCGTGTTATCTTCAACTCCTAAAATAAACCCTCAGGCTGATTATATAAAATTGAAAAAAAGATTGAATAAAAGCACATTAGGTTATGGCTCGGCTATAGCAGCTTCATATTTTATAGCGAAAGGTGCAGATGAGGGTGTCTCCGCGACATTGGGTGTTTTGACTTCGTTCGCATATTTAAATAGCCTTTCCAGACATGTTGATAATATCGAACATTCACCTATTCAAAAACAGATACTATTTCCAGTGGGGACTGCCATTTTTGAAACGATGTGGAACAAAGCACCATTCGCATTTGATTTTGATTACAGTGCTACGTTTATAGGATTTTTAGCTTATAAATTTGCTCTCACCACAGTTTTGTTTGAAACAGCGCGTGAAATTTTACTCATGGACAGTAAAACATATTACGATACGTCGGAAAAGGTGTATAATGATCTTAGCGAAGACGACGAAGTTCGCGAGCAATACGTAACGCCGCGCGAGGAGAAGATCGATTGACGGCCGCCATGGCCATATTCTTCTGGTAAGATACACGGTTTTCTATGATCGCCTTAGCGTTTCTTCTGGCACGTTGAACGGCAGTTGGACTGGGGATCTTGGTAGTCATGTTCTTCATGAAGTTGGCAGCAATCTTCCTATCGAGAGCCTTCTTTTCCGCACGCTTCCTGGCGGCAGCCATCTTCTTGGCTAGGGGAACACTGTTCGTGTCTTGGGGAGAGTTCTTGGCACGCGCCTTGATGGCACCACAGAGCTCACTCACAGTCTTCTTCTCTGTGCTAATACCATACTTCTTGGCAACCTTCACCACCTCATCCTTCTTGTAAAGACGGCATTTCTTACGACCAATCTTGAGATCACCCGCCCTGTCTACGGATACGAGTACTGGAGTCATTTATATTTTAATAATATTTTTTTCCAATATAGTATATGTACGCCATTCCAAATTTTATTTTTAAAGTTATAGAGAGGCGAATACAGGTGACTGATGTACACTCCAAAAGAGATTTAAAACGTTTACAAAATTTATCACACGTTGTAAAACGCGTGATGAATAATCCCGAAAAAATTCGTAAAAGTTTAAAGAAGAGTAACAATTTTAAATAAATGTTTTGTTGTACCAAACGCATTTTGTCCGGAACAGATGATTCGATTCCTATATTCGATCTTAATAAATATGAAGGGTATGCGAAGATAACGAGTGTATATGACGGTGATACGTTTAATGCATGTATTCTACTACACGGTCGTGTGGTGAAGTTCAAGTTTCGTACACTCGGATACGATTCACCCGAAATCAAACCTTCGTTAGACTTAGAAAATCGTAAATTACATATCGAACAGGCGAAACTTGCGCGTGACATGTTTAAACGTGAGTGTGGTTTCGATGATCACGCACCTCATCAAGTCTGGAACCCTTTCATGTGTAGAAACAAAGTAAATGGGTGGGTGTGGATTTCGTGTGCGAAAAATGACAAATATGGACGTCCACTTGTCACCGTATATAGAAACAAATATGACGATGTATCAGTGAACGATAAAATGATATCACATGGAATTGTTAACGTGTACGACGGGAAAAAGAAGGCGTCGTTTAATACGAATACCATTCACATTAGAATTTAAAAATATAAGATGTTATTAACAAAGATGCTACCGGTGATTATTTTTTATGGGTTGCTTTTAACATTTAGACCTCGACCTCGACCAAAAGATAAATCTAACAAGTGAGTTCTTCCATGCGCGTAATCTTACCAGTCTGCAAAAACTCATCGATCTTATTGGCAATACCCTTTCCAATACCGTCGACTTTTTGAGGACCTTGCGCAAGCTCGGCACCACTCGTTACTTCAAAATCGAGGTTTCGGATGGCATCAGCCGCGTGCCTATACGCGCGAACCCTGTATTTGTCTTGAGATCCATGTGGTTCGGCTTCGAGAGAAGCGAGTGCGTCAAGTGCCCATGCGACCTCTTCATTCGTAGATGTGGGAACGAATGTGACCGTCTTTTTAGATTTCCTGATCTTACCAGTTTCGATGAACTCGTTAATCTTCTTAGCAATGCTTTTGCCAATACCAGGAATTTTGTTGGGTCCCTGAGCAAGTTCATTTCCATCAGTCACTTCGAAACCCAAAGAGAAGATAGATTCAGCCGCGTTTTCGTATGCCCTGCGCTTATACGGATCGCTTTCGTGACTCGCATAATTTTCAAGAGCGTCACACAAACCCGTGTTGTACGAGATGAAGAAATCTTCGTCTTCCGATTCTTGCTCATCGATATATTCATCAATCTTCGTAGCGATGGATTTACCGATACCCCTGAGGTGAATGACACTTTCACCGGATTCAACTTCGTAATCAAGGGTGGAGATGGTATCCGCGGCTTGGCGATACGCCGCCGTTTTGTAAAAATCAGAAGTCATCTCACCCAGTTCGAGAAGACGATCGACGATTCCCTGATTCATACACGTTTGAATCACGCGTGCGGTTTTGTCATATAGGGTTTGGTTCTTGAGATCGTTAAGTTCATCGAGTGCGGCGACTTTCTCTCGGTTGGCCTGGGTGAGAAGCTCCTTGAGTTGCTTGATTTTGGTTCGAGACTCTTCGTTGAGCTTCTCAAGCTTGAGGATATAGTTGGTGACTGAAGTAGAGTTCATGTTTTGAAATGTATAAAATATCGTATTTTTCATTTGACTTAGGTTAAAGATTGTGAAATAATTATTTCTATGCAATTGATTCGTACATTTGGTCTCATACCCTATCTATTTCATTTTTTACACACGGGCTCTATTGTATCTTTCGTTGTATTCAATAATGGAATTTTATTTCATACACTACTCCCGAATAATTCTATCATGAAATGGTTTGATATTCTTTGTAATTCGATTTTAGTATTGTACGTAAATATTTGTGTCATGAATATATTCG